>CAYPBX010000534.1:0-2501 GCA_964409075.1 uncultured Candidatus Obscuribacterales bacterium | reverse complement strand
TGACCTGACCGACGATTGAGCTTACAATCGGCAGGAAGCGGTAAACAGGATGGATCAGGAGTCCACGATGCTCGACGCAGCAGCCGAACCCCAGCAGGCGCCGGCAGATCGCCCGCAGATCGAGAGGGCGCTGGAGAACCGGAATCCAGGGCAGAACCAGCGCGATGAAGGTCGCAGCAGATTGGTGTCTGAGGCGCTGGCGCTGTTTGCGGCAGGCTCCACCGGCGACGCGTTGATGACCGCTGTCGCTTCTCAGGCAGCCGAGCAAAATAGAACCAGGCGTATTCAGGACCTCGTCTTCGGTCCTGCAGGTCTGGGCTCAAACAACTACAGAAACCGTGTGCGAGCAGAAGAGGAGCTCGGCCGATACGGCATTCTCGCCATACCACAGTTGCAAGCAGGGTGTAACAGCAACGATCTCGAAACCAGGATGCGCTGCCAAGCTGTTCTCAACAGGCTCAATCTAGAGAACCTAATACCAGGAATGACGCATGGCAATGCCGCAATTCGTACTTACTGTCGCGATCGAGTCGGCCGGCAATCCAACAACGATCTCCTCGACCATCTCGGCCGGCACAGCAGCATGAACGATTCGCATCTGGCGCCAGTTCGCGATCTTTTGAGACGCAGGCTTTCAGAGGATCAAATCTACGGAGGCTATATTAGACCAGCCTACCAGTGGGGCATCGGCAACCAGAGAGAGGTCACGCTGCGCAGGGGAATCGCTGCCGCCGAGCTTATCGGCAGCAACACCACGGCAGACCACTTCCGCGGCCGCCTCGGCGAGCACCTATTTAATCAGGGACCAGGACAGTTTCAGGAAGCAGAGCAGCTGCTCAGGCGCTCGATTGCGGCCAATCAGGGGGATTCCGGGCCCAACCAGTGGCATGTCTCAGCAATGCAAACTCTGGGTTTGATCTGCCTCCGCACCGGAAGAGCTCAAGAAGGCATCCAGACCCTTGAGCGCGGTCTGGACCTGCTGCGGCGGATAGGGCGGGAGCAGGTAGGCAACGGAGGTCTTACCTTCTCGTTTGAGGAGTATATAGAATGCCTGGGCAGGATCACAAGCGATCAAAACAGCCGCCTGTCACCCAGGCAGTTACAGACCGTGAGGCAGTTGCAGACCAGGGCGCAGGCAGATCTCGAAGATTTTCGCCGCCGGCACCTGCACTACAGGCTCAACCCGCCCCGCGATTAGAAGTAATCGTATTGAGCAGCAGGGCACAGATACATCCGCCGACTGCAGCTGCACAGAGCCGAGAGTTAGCCGATGCTAGCTTGCAACGCATTTCCCTCCGAGGCACCATATAGCCGCTCGCCCGGAGCCGGAGACGCCAGGCAGGGTCTCATCTCACCTGCCCGATTTACGCCGGATTGCCAGTAGGATATTGTTGTCAGTGAACAGCGGTAAACTGCTTCCTGTCTTGCTGAGCCCTTTCCTATAGCCAGAGGATATCCTTAATATGCAAGTCTCACCGATTCAAGCGCCTCTGCTCTCCTTTTTTTCTCGCCCGCTCTACCGCAGCGCCGCCACGGAGTGGGGAGGGTTGGCGTACGGATATCTTTTTCTGGTGATACTCGCCTTTGCAGTAATTCTCTCGGCCCAACTGTACGTTCAATCAAGCAAGTTTTTTCAAACCAGCCTGCCTCCGTTCATGGATCAGATCCCCGATTTCACGATTGAAGACGGGGAGCTCTCTATCGATGCTCCAATGCCGATGGAGATCAAGAACCCTGACACCGGTGACCTTATAGCGGTGATTGACACCAGGCGAGGTGCTAAGTTTCCTGAAAACATAAACGTTTCCGTAGAAAGGACAAGATTTGTAGTCAAGCGCAATGATGTTGAGACACGGATCTATGAGTTCGCCTCCTTTGGTGATTACAAGGTCACAAAGGAGTCTCTGCAGGGCTTCGTCAAAACGATACAGGCCCTTCTGGTACCCTTGGCTTTCGCTGCGCTCTTTCTCGGCGGCTTTATCTTCTGCGCAGTACAGGTGCTCATTTATGCTTTATTTGGCACACTAATGGCCAGTCTCACAAACACACAACTCTCCTACGGCGCCCTGGTTCGTCTTTCGGTAGTAGCGATAACTCCTGTGCTGATTCTGGATATCATCTGGAAGCTCACCCAGGTGACGGTGCCGGTCTGGTGGCTCGTATCCATTCTTATTGCGCTGGGGTACCTCTATTTCGGCATCAGCGCCAATGCGCAGACATCCACAACACACCACAGCACTTCACCCTGACCATAAACACGCTCCGTTGTTGCATTCGGAGCGCTCACCCGCCAGCGGCTCTCTCTTTTGACCTAGATGAATAAGCTCTGGAGCCGGTATCATGAAACTGGAGGGACATTTGCACATGGGCAGAGGAGCAAGCAGGATTTTGAACCCCAGAGCGCCTGTCTGGATGGCTCTGATATCCTTTTTCCTTCTCTTTGCTTGCTTTGCCCTTTCCCGATCGGCTAGTGCAGTGTCGCTCGAGGGGCTGGTAGTGTC
>CAYPBX010000533.1:0-2507 GCA_964409075.1 uncultured Candidatus Obscuribacterales bacterium | reverse complement strand
CTGCGAAACGGAAGAAGAAGAGGAAGAACTAGCCTCTGCCTGAACACTCCTACTCACGGAGGCCCGCGCTTCGGTGCCGTCATCCTTTCAGCAAACAGCCCAACAGCTGCCGCCTAAAAGCGCTTACCGGGAGAGTTTTCCGGTGGATACCGCCTCGTCGGCAAGCTCCTCATAAACTCTCTTCACCTGGGCAACGTAGCGCTGGATAGTGTACATATCCAGTGCACGCTGCCTGCCGGCAACACCCATACGTTCCCGCAGGTCGGGATCTTTCAGGAGCCTGTCGATAGCGCCAACAAGAGCTGCCTCATCGCCAGGCGGCACGGTAAGCCCGGTCTGCCCGTCCACGCTTACCTCGGGAACGGCGCTGGCAAGGTTTGTATTGACCACCGGCTTGCCGCAGATCATCGCTTCGACCTGCACCACTCCAAAGCCTTCGGCAGCCATTGTCGAAGGCAGAACAAAGACATCACATGCGTGATAAGCAGTAGAGAGCTCCTCCTCAGGAACATAGCCGAGGAAGTGAACTCTGTCGGCAATTCCATACTGCCTGGACAGGCGCTTGAGCTTACCTTCAAGCGGACCCCGACCGACAATGGCAAGCGTTGCATCCAGGTGCCTCATAGCCCCCAGCAAAACATCCAGCCCCTTGTAATAGACGAGCCTGCCTGCAAAAAGGATCAGCGGCGAACCTAGCTTTTGGCGCAAGGATTGCACGGCGTGCCTGTCGGCGCTTTCAAAGCGGCGTACATCGACCCCAAGCGTCACCACCCGGCACTTTTGCTCGTACTGCTTGAGAAGCGGACAGGCAGCAACAGTCCTTGCGGATGACACCAGTATGGCATCGCAGGCGAAGAGAAAGCGATCGCGAAAGGGTCTGAAGATACGGTTGAACCAGCGCGGGCGCTCGATGTCGTTGTGCCAGGTGACAAGACAGGCTCGATAGACAGGCGGCATGAGCAGGTGAGATAGCGTCGCCAGCGGGAAGGGCAGATGGTAGTGCACAATGTCGACAGAGCTTCCAGCTAGAGCAGGCGGAAAGCCAAGCGCAAGCGGCCGGCGCGCGACAGACAGCCGCGCACCGACTGCGGTGACCTCGATACCATCACGCCGGCTGATCTCAGTGCCGGGCCCTTGCTTTGTGCATAATACCTTGACAGCGTGATCTTGTTTCAGTCCGGCGACAAGATCCATGACCGCTCGCTCCATGCCGCCTATCTCGCTGTAGAATGGGCAAATTTGCAGAACTGTCCGCAAGCCTTAAGCTCCCCCATTGAGGTGAGCCCATATTAGCATCTTTACCACCGAGGCATAGATGTCCTGAGCTTCGGCAAGCTACGGTCCCTTGAGCACCAACACCATTCAGTTACGGATTGACCGGCGCAGACAGGAGCCTGCACGGTGCTGCTGTCAGAACCTTTGACCGTGCAGTCAACAGTGGCACCACTGGGTAAGTCTTTCAGGATTGCGTCCAAGACGCCCGCGCAAAAAACGAAGAGAACCTTTTTGCAACCAAACCTCTCTTTCGATCATATGTATTCGTTTGTCAGCACAGGCAGGCGCCGCTAGACTTAGCTCTATGCTCACGACGCCACGCCTCTTAATTCTGGACAGCTCAGGGCAGCTCGGTGGAGCCGAGCTGTCGCTTCTGGATCTTGTGAGGCCGCATGCCAAAACCTGCCTGGTCGTCCTCTTTTCTGATGGACCGCTTGCAGGCAGACTGTCTGATCTCGGCGTGCCGGTACAGGTGGTGCCGGCAGCTCTTATCCGGGCGAGAAGGAATACCGGCATTCCGGCTGCAATCATGTGCCTGCCCACAATATGCGCTCTTGTTATCAAGACCTGCAGGCTCGCCGGACAGTTCGACCTTATCTGTACTAACAACCTGAAGGCAGCTGTCATCGGCCTGGCAGCCGGGCGCCTGGCAGGACGCCCCGTGCTGGTGCTCTTGCGAGATATTTTGGCGAAGCCACATTTCAGCGCCTTCAACCGCTTCTCTTTCGCCCTCCTCTGCCGCCTCTTAGCTAAACGTGTACTGGCAAACTCCAGAGCAACCCTTGATGCTTACATTGGTGCCGGAGGATCAGCCGCCAGGGCAGCCGTTCTTTACAACGGTTTCAATCCTGCTGCGTACAGAGAGTCATCAGACGATAAATTAAGATCACTAAAGAAAGATCTTCATCTTCGTCCCGATCTACCCATAATCGGCTGCTTCAGCCGCCTGGCGCCCTGGAAAGGGCAGCATGTGCTCATAGAAGCCGCAGCACGCCTGGCTCAGCGGCTTCAAGTCCTGATTGTCGGGGCGCCGCTGTTCGGTGAGTCAGCCTATCAGGCAGCTCTGTTTGATCAGGTGAGGCGACTCGGCATGGATGACAGCGTCGTCTTCACCGGTTTCCGCGACGATGTTGCCGCGCTCATGCAGCTTTGTGATGTTATCGTACATCCACCTGTCGACCCGGAGCCGTTCGGTCGCACCGTCGTCGAGGCTCAGCTTTGCGGGCGTCCTG
>CAYPBX010000532.1:0-2515 GCA_964409075.1 uncultured Candidatus Obscuribacterales bacterium | reverse complement strand
CCTGAGCATGGAATCGCGGTTCTTAATCACAGTCATAGAGGAGGACTGCAGTCTGTTCATCAGCACCATAGCTTTACCGCAATGCGCAACCGGATTCCTGGGATCGAGCTTGAGAGCCTTATCGAACTGCTCGTCAGCCCCGTCGAGCTTGAACTGCTTACCCAGCGCCATTCCCAGGCCCACCAGAGCGTTGACATCATCGCTGTTGCGTCCTAGGGCTTCCTTGTAGAGCTTCTCGGCCTCAACGTACTGGCGCTTGACCATGAGCTCGTCACCCATAACCACGTGTCTCTCGAGCCGCCCCTTGAGCCGCTTTCGCTTCTCCCGCTTGGCAATGGCAAGCGGCTCGCTCTCGGCCATTGCAGGGGGCATCGCCACTTGCAGGTCGACAACACCGTATGAGAGAAGGAGAAAAGAGACGACCATCTTCAAGTTCATAACAACCCCTTATACTGAAAAGCTGCCTTGGAGCCAGGGAATGATACGTACCCAATCAAGCTTGCAAGGCGTCGTTGGGCGACAGGGTTCTACTGCCAGTTGCTGATTGTCGACCATGTTAGCAGAAGCTCAATTCTTTTCGTCAGCTGCGCTCCGCGCCCTTCGCCTGGCTGCCTGGGAGGAATATCCTTATATATAGGTAGGAGAACGGGGTCTTCTTTGCTCTTTCAATCTCGACAACCGGGGAAGGCGCTGTCCGCATCTACCAAGGAGGAAACACAAATTGTCCGGGCACTCGAAGTGGGCTAACATCAAGCATCGCAAGGCCGCCAGCGATGCGAAAAAGGGCGCCATGTACGCGAAGATGTCGCGCGAGATTATAGTTGCGGCTGCTGCAGGCGGCAGCGATCCGGCTGGAAACTTTCGCCTGCGCCAAGCGATTGAGAAAGCCAAAGCCGAAGGGCTTCCCAATGAGAATATTCAACGCGCAATCGAGAAATGCTCAGGCGAGGGACCCGGGCAGGAGCTGGAGGAGCTCACCTATGAGGGCTATGGTCCAGGTGGTGTCGCAATTCTCATAAAGTGCGCGACAGACAACAGGAGAAGGACTGCCGGTGACCTGCGCAGCCTCCTCAATAAGTACGGCGGAAACCTGGGCGAGACCGGTTGCGTGAGCTGGATGTTTACGGAGCGCGGGGAGATTAAAATCGGCAGCATTCCGGAAGAGCGTGATGAAGAGGAGCTGCTTGAGGCAGCCCTTGCCGGCGGAGCAGATGATATTGACACCAGCGACCAGGATGTGATCACCGTCGTCTGCAATCCATCCGTACTGGAGAGGGTTCAGGAAGCAATTGGCAAGACAGGCCACGCCGTGAAAGCTGCGCGCACAGCCATGCATCCGGCTACCACCGTCGAGATCAATGACGAGGATACGGCCCGGAAGCTGCTACGACTCCTGGATGCGCTGGAGTCCCATGACGATACCCAGCATGTCTACTCGAACTTCGATATGGACAGCCAACTGCTGCTTGCCTCCATGAGCTAGCTTCAGGGTAAATGCACAGCAGTTGCGCACCTTGATCTTCTTCCAAGACTGGCTGACAAAGCCGAACTTACCTGGTGGACAAACGAGTAGGCTCTGAAGCACCGCGGGCGACCGATCTAGATCTTCAACCCATCACTCTGGCTGCCCAACAAGCACTCAAGAGCCTCCAACTTTGCAATTGCAACAAAAATGTTACTTAACACCACCGGCAGTTGCGCGCACTGTTGTCAAGTTTCTAAAACGCTTGTCCAACAGGCATTTTCAGCGCGGTAAGGCTTAAGCAGTGCACGAGGATAACAAGCAGCTGGTAAGTATTTAAGGCAACTGTTACAGTGCTTAATCCTCTTGACTGATTGGCAGCTCCTCTGATTTTTCTTAGCCCAGATTAAGACGTGCAAACTCTGGTCGAAGGCTGCTTCCACTCCGGACAATTGGTGTGCATGGCGGGAAACAAATGTCAACCCCTTGTTAATTAAGAAAATTCCATAAAGCGTAATCCCTAGGCCTTTCAAGCGTTTCGAGCGCTCGCCTTCCGCCTTTGACGTGCCGCCACCTGGTTTGCTAACGTGTCGCCTACTCCCAGCGCCATCAGGAACTCAAGCGTTGCGAGCAAGTCCGGTACAGGCTCCAGTCCCAAAACTGTAAACCAAAAGCTCTTTGTAATCGACCAGTAACAGCTGATGTTCTTACACGTTGTACTAGAGTAGGGGCTTCTTGTGCAGCAGACAAAAATAAAGCTTGCTCTGGCAGGATTGACCGCTTCTCTATCAGCGCTCTTTCTGACCTCGACCGCGGTGCTTGCCGCCTGTCCCACCGGTATGGAGCCCGATATTACCGCTGTTGTCTGGCTGGACGGCCAGGCAGAATGCGCTTCTGTCACCCTGAATGGAAAAGAGATCCTCGGCTTTCGAGGTTGCGCGCAAAGCGCACAGGCCTCTGGCCAAGCAGAGGAGCTGGCAGAAAAGCTGGAGCTGCTCATAGATAGCCAGGGGTTTGATGCTGGAAAGCTGGTGCCCGCACCAGAGGCTGGGT
>CAYPBX010000531.1:0-2526 GCA_964409075.1 uncultured Candidatus Obscuribacterales bacterium | reverse complement strand
TCAGCAATATTGGGTGTGCCAGCCTCGAATTTCCAGGGGATCTCATTCCAGCTGCTGTGGTCACGCCAGACCGCCGATATCATGTCTCCACCACCCAGATATGGAGGCATCGACTCGAGAAGCTCCGCCCTGCCCCAGAGGACGCCAACCCCAGTTGGTCCCAGCATCTTGTGCAAGGAGAAGACGAGAAAGTCGCAATTGAGAGCCCGAACGGATGTGGGCAGATGAGGCACCCCCTGGGCGCCATCGACAAGCAGCAGAGCACCACGGCTGTGCGCCAGCGCTGATATCTCTCCAATCGGTGTAATTGTGCCGAGGACATTGGACATCAGCGTTATGGCTACCAGCTTGGTGTGGCTGTTTATGACCTGCCTGGCAGAGTCGAGATCGAGTTGCCCGTCGCCTGTAAGCTCGATAAAAGCCAGTTTCGCCCCGGTCTTTTCGGCCAGCCTCTGCCAGGGCACCAGGTTGGAGTGGTGCTCCATGGCCGTTAGCGCTATCTCATCGCCGGAGCCAATGTTGTCTTGCCCCCAGGAGGAAGCAACCAGGTTGATTGCTTCGGTGGCGTTGCGCGTGAAAATGACTGAGCGGCTTTCCGGTGCATCTACAAAAGCAGCTGCCTTCTCCCTGGTTGCTTCATAAGCTGAAGTCGCCTCTTCGCTTAGAGTATGCAGCCCGCGGTGAATGTTGGCGTTGTAGTGCTCGTAATAGTGGCTGAGCGCCTTGATCACGCAAGCTGGTTTCTGGGTGGTGGCTGCATTATCGAGGTAGACAAGCTGCCGCCCGTTAACCTTGCGGTTAAGTACCGGGAAGTCCTCTCTTATGCGCTTAGTGTCAATCACGGAATCACTTTACCCTGTCTTGGGCCGGCAGATGTACATAGATATCATCTCCCCTCACATCCGCATGATAGGTAGCAACCGGAACTACGGCCGGCAGGCAGAGCGGTTTTCCTGTTGCTACGTCAAAGCGTGCTCCGTGGCGCGGGCATTCAATCTGCCCGTCGGTCAGCTCGCCTTCTCCCAGCGGACCGCCGTCGTGTGTGCAGATGTCATCCAGTGCGTAAATCTTGCCTGCCGTGTGGCAGATAGCCAGCCGCTTTCCCTCTGCTGTTAAGAAGACCTTGGCCGAGCCGGCGGGGACCTGGGAGATTGAACCTATTTTGATTAGCGTTTCGCTCATGCCTGCCCCCTGCGATACTTGCCCGACACGGCTTCAGCAAGCCAGGTGGCCACACCCTGGTTTCCAAACCGCTCGAGAAGCTGGATGAAAAATCCGAGCACAATCAGCTCCTCAGCCAGCTGAGCCTGCATGCCCCGGCTCATGATATAGAAGAGCTGCTCCTTGTCGACAGGGCCAACGGTGGCTCCGTGCGAGCAGTGCACATCGTTGGTCAGGATCTCGAGATTGGGGATGGTGTCAGCCTGAGCCTCGGACCCTAAAAGGAGATTCCGGTTCGACTGGTAAGCAGAGGTCCTGGCAGCATCCTTATCGACCTTGATGGTTCCCCGGTAGACGGAGGAGGAGCTATCGTCCAGAGCAACCCTGAAGTTGATGTTGGAGGTGGAGTCCGGCGCGCGATGGTCCAGCACTGTATTGAAATCAAAATGTTCCCGGCCTGCTCCGGCGATAATGCCGGAGAGTTCAGCTGCTGCTCCCGGGCCGTCGAGCTGCACGATAATGTCGGCTTTGGTGCAAGCAGCGCCGAGCGCGGCTGTAAGTGATGTGAGACTGCTGTCTTTAGAAAGCCGGTGATGAGTCCGGTCGATGGCATAGCTGTCCTGCGCCAGATCTTTCACTTCCAGACAGGAGAGGCTTGCTCCGCGGTCCAAAAAGACCTCCAGATGAGATAAGGAGAGAGCCGGGCCTTTCAATCCTGGCGCTCTCTCAGCTTTTGTGATTACGATGACCTGAGCCCGGCTGCTCTCTCCGGCGACTATGAGGCTGTGAGGGAAGACCGCCTCGCCGGCGCGGTCTGCCTTATCCTTGCTGCCGAGCGCAAATGAGACAAGCACAGGCTCAGATAGCTCCAGCCCGGGCGGAATGTAGATAAAGAAGCCGATGTTAAAAAGCGCCCTGTTCATAAGGGTGAACTTGTCTGTGGCGAGGGGAGTGTCGTTTGGCTCCAGATACGGCCGCACCTTTTCGGGATGCTCCCGCACAGCTGTTGCCATATCACAGACGATGACCCCGGATGCCTCCAGCTCCTCTTTGATAGAGAGGCTTGCTGTACTGCTTTTTACCAGCACAAGTTCAGCCGAGACGTTTTTGAGAAACTCCTTTGCCCTTTCATGCCAGGCAGGGAGCTTTACTGTTCCAGATGATAGTGGACCAAAATCGGCTGCTCTGAGCTCAGCGAGGTTGAGAGATTTTATGTCTGTGAAACGCCATTGCTCATCGGCCCTGGTGGGTAGCGGGGTGTTGCAGTATGTCTGCCAGGCTGCCAGCCGGCTTTCCTTCAGCCAGATTGGCTCGCCCAGGCTCGAAGCCAGGTTCTCAACCCGCCTGCCGTCGATAGTAGCAGGC
>CAYPBX010000530.1:0-2544 GCA_964409075.1 uncultured Candidatus Obscuribacterales bacterium | reverse complement strand
GCGCGATATGCTGGTCGATTCCTCCAATGATGCCACCAGTTATATCACTGATCTCTTGACCGGCACCACCAGCGGTCCTGAGCTCCCGGAAGCGGAGTTTTCGGAGTGGGCGGTCAGGAGGAACTCAATCAACAGATATTTTCAATCAGAAGGCTTCGAGAGGATCAACGTAAATCAGAAGACCTGGGGCGATGGCCCTTACGGCCGGGAGCGCACCTTCCTGGGCCCTGCATTCGAGAACAGAAACAAGCTCACCACCAGCGCCACAGCCCGGCTGCTGGTAGACATCGTTTTGCACAAAGCTGCTGCGCCTGCATCCTGTGACAAGCTGCTCGAGTACCTGAAACGCGATCGCTCAAGACCTTCTGAAGGGCCAGACGATCAAGCTTACGGCTTCATCGGCGGTGCTCTGCCGGCAGACGTTCAGTTCTGGTCGAAGGCAGGCTGGACGAGCACAGTAAGGCACGACGCCCTTTGCCTGGAGTACGATGGCGGCAAGATGAGACTCTGCCTCGTTGTCTTTACCGTGAACCATTCACAAGATCCCGAAATTCTGGTATCACTGGGTTCCGATATTGTTACCAGCGTCATGTGCCTGTGTGGATATACTTCTCATGACCAGGGCTGCAACAGTTGAATCCGTGCCAGAAGGGATCGTCTCCGCCATGAGGGCCTCGGGCGTGTGGCAGGATAGCTGTCCTGTGCCTATCGAGCGCCTGTCCTTGATCAGGATCCGTTATCTCGACTTTGACGGGAAGGAGAAGGAAGACGGCGAGATCATCGCCCTGGACACGCTAGCAGAGCCTATCGCGACTATTTTTTTGCGACTATTGAAGGAGCGTTTTCCGATCAAAAAGATAAGGCCAGTGCATGAGTATGGAGGTGCTGATGAACTCAGCATGGCCGACAATAACACATCTTGCTTCTGCTTCAGGCCGATTGCTGGATCAGGAAAGCTATCCATGCATGCCCGGGGTGCGGCCCTGGACATTAACCCATTGCAGAATCCGTATCTGTCCATTGACGAGGAAAACGGCGTGCTGACGGCATACCCGAAACCCGGCTGGCAGTATGTGAACAGGCACAATAAGAAGCCAGGCATGGTCGAGGATATAGTTCTGCTCCTGGCTGAGAACGGCTTTTTTGAGTGGGGAGGGCGCTGGACGACACCGATTGATTATCACCACTTTCAAACGCCACGCTGGCTGGCAGAGCTTCTCTTAGCTCTCCCTCTCGATGACGGCAATCGCGTGCTGGCGCAGGCAGTAGACAATCGAGACAGGCTGGTCAAAACACCAAATGAAGAGCAACTCCAGTCTGTTAAGGACCTATACCGTAAGGGCAAGAGTAGCTTCTTTGATGAGTGGGTAAATCATCTGGTTACATGATCATATGATGTTGCTATTACTGTGTTGCCAGATTATCGATAAAGACAGATCTTGCGCCGGGATACATTGCCTGGGCTCGGATGAATGCGATCCAGTCCTAAAATTGTCGCATCATTTTGGAAGTGTATAAACAACCCAGATCTCTAGATTGGATGCATTCTTCTCGACAGTGAAACTGCTGCCATTATGCTGAATATTGTCGATCATCGTCCCTGGCCTCTTCCCCGTCAGCCGTGGGTCTTGCGCATGACCTGGTATAATCTTCTCTTTGCGCACTGGGCCTGCGAACCTGAGGAGTTGCGCAAGTATATTCCTTGTGCGCTGGAGCTCGATACCTTTGATGGTCTGGCATATGTAGGTGTGATTCCTTTCGGAATGAGTGGAGTTGCTCCAAGATTTTGTCCTGATTTACCGTACTTTTCCCGCTTCCTAGAGATAAACGTTCGTACATATGTTCGTTGCCGCGGCAACGCCGGCGTTTATTTTTTCAGCCTGGATGCTGCCAATCCGGTCGCTGTGTCCCTGTGCAGAACTTTCTTCAAGCTGCCCTACTATAATGCACGCATGCTGATGGGCTCAGATGGCGAGTGGATCACATGTACAAGCTCTCGTCATCATAGAGAGGCTCATAGTGCCGAATTTGCAGGGCTCTATAGACCTGTCGGGGAGCCGTTCACGGCAAAGGCAGGATCGCTGGATGAATGGTTAACCGAAAGATATTGCCTCTTCACTACAGATCGAAAGGGAGCAGCGTATCGATGTGACATACACCATATGCCTTGGAGATTACAAGCAGCTGAAGCAGAAATACTGACGAACACCATGCTCCAGGCAAGTGGATTGACAGGGCTTGTCGATCTGTCCCGCACACCTAGACTTCTTTTTGCGCGCCGGCTGGAGACAGTAGCCTGGCCGTTGAAGCAAGAGCGTTGATTGAATCACCGACTACCTTATGGGACAGCGAGGCTCCCAATGGGACATCAAGGTTCCACATGGGGACTCATCGCATACGAGGAGACCCCGGCGTTAACGCCGGGGTTTTTCAGCGGTAGATGCGGCAGGGGTCCAAGCGCTGCCGCATTCCTTGTAAGCACCCCGCCCTTAACCCAACTTCCGCACCCTAGTCCCGAAAGGCAGGCCCAGGTGGGTATTGACA
>CAYPBX010000529.1:0-2545 GCA_964409075.1 uncultured Candidatus Obscuribacterales bacterium | reverse complement strand
TCAACGGTGTCGAGCACGGCCGGGACCAGAAGCTGGCTAATATCACCGAGAAAATTTTCGATCACGTCATTCTCTCGGCACGCATACCTATGGATCAGGCAGATGAGCTGGCTGCCCGGGTCATGGACAACATGTTGACGCCCGAGCGTGTGCGCAGCGGGCTGATCACACTTTTGAGCCCGCATAACATTAACGCAATCGACGAGTCGATCCAGATGCATGCTGGTGCGCCTTACCGCCTGCTGGCCAGGGTGATCGGCGTCAAGCGTGTCTGTTACGAGTGGCGCAATTTTCTCGAGAAGGAGCCTTTGGAGGCCGAGCGGATCATCGTCGATCTGGTCAAACGCTTTGGCATTCGCGATCAGATTGCGCTCCAGATAGCTAATCTCGACCTGCGCTCCATGCCTTTGCAGAATGTCGCCAGGTTGAAGGAGAATTTGATCTCCTTTGTTCAGGGCTTCGTGATTGACCATCGCAAGGACATCCTGGCGGTGGTGAAGCGGATTGAAGGGGAAGCGATGGGGACGGTGAGGTCAGCCATCATCGGCTTTAACTCCGAGTCTATTCCTAAGCCGTGGCTGGCGCGCCTCAAGCAGGATTTATCGGCGTTTTGCTACTCATATTTAAAAAGGGAGCTGGGCGAGCTTCTCGAGCAGGCTATACCGGCTCTGGGCATGTACAGCCTCATCGCTAGCAAGATAGATCTTTTCACGCCGCAGCAACTGGAGGAGCTCATCCATCGCATCTGCAAGAAGGAGCTGGGGCTTTTGAAATGGCTCGGCTTTTTCATCGGTGGTGCTCTCGGTGTGATTCAGATTTTCCTCAATATCCTGACGGATATCGGCAGCGCCTCGGCTGGCCTTCACTGAGACTTGTTCAAATAGATGGAAGAGAAGATCAACAACAGAAAGAGGGCAGGTGCTGGTGGCGGCATCGTTGTGCGCGGTGCCAGGCAGCATAATCTGAAGAATATCGACCTTACGATCCCGCGCAACAAGCTGGTAGTGATAACCGGCGTCAGCGGTTCGGGGAAGTCGTCTCTGGCATTCGATACCATCTTTGCCGAAGGGCAGAGGCGTTATGTCGAGTCGCTCTCGGCATACGCGAGGCAATTTTTAGGTCAGCTCGACAAGCCGGATGTGGACGCCATCGAGGGATTGAGCCCGGCCATCTCAATAGATCAGAAATCAACTACTCACAACCCGCGCTCGACGGTAGGCACGGTAACCGAGGTTTACGACTATCTGCGCCTGCTGTATGCGCGGGCAGGCACTCCGCATTGTCCGCAGTGCGACCGGTTGATCAACCCGCAGACTATAGACCAGATTGTCGATCATGTGCTCTCCTTGCCAGAGTCTGCAAAGATTCAGATACTGGCCCCGATTGTATCCGGTAGAAAAGGAGAGTATCAGGCTCTCTTTGGTGGACTGCGCAAGGATGGCTTTGCGCGCGTGCGCGTCAACGGCGAGGTCCTGGGGCTGGATGCGGAGATCAATCTCGATAAGAACAGGAAGCACTCCATTGAGCTGGTCGTCGATCGGCTGGTCGTCAGGCCGAACATACAGGCCCGCCTGGCAGACAGCCTAGCTCTGGGACTCAAGTGGGGAAAAGGTGTCGTGATGGTGGATCGTCTCGGTTCCGATTGTGGCGAGCTTTTATTTTCCGAGCAGTTCGCCTGTGCCGCCTGTAATCTGAGCTTCGCTGAGATCTCGCCGCGCATATTCAGCTTTAACAGCCCCTATGGCGCCTGTCCCGACTGTCACGGGCTTGGCGCCACCTATGAGGTGGATCCGGATCTGGTTATACCTGATCGAAAAAAGTCCCTGCGGCAGGGAGCCGTCTATCCATGGGCGAAAACAGGGAATCCCTATTACCAGCAACTTTTAGAATCGGTCGCCAGCCATTACCGCTTCAGCATGACTACTCCTTTTGCGGAGCTGTCCAGGTCCCAGCAGAACGTGGTTCTCTACGGCTCTGGACGTGAAAAGCTCAAGCTGGCATACACCTCTTTCGATGGAGATGAGTTCTGGGAGCACAGGAGACAGTTCGAGGGGGTGGTGAACAATCTCAAGCGTCGCTACGAAGACTCGACATCCGAGCGCACACGCCAGGATATCGAGGTGTACATGACTCAGATGACTTGCACTACATGTAGTGGCGCCAGGCTCAGACCGGAGAGCCTGGCTGTGAGAGTTGGCGATCTCTCCATTGCCGGTGTCTGCGCTATGCCGGTCTGCAACCTGAGATCCTTTTTTGAGGAGCTGCCTGGCAGGCTGACCGAGCGTCAGCGCAAAATAGCGCATCAGGTTCTCATTGAAATAGACGCCAGGCTCAGGTTCCTGGCTGACGTGGGTCTGGATTATCTTGCTCTAGACAGGCAGGCCAACAGCCTCTCTGGAGGCGAAGCGCAACGCATACGTCTAGCGACCCAGATCGGTTCCGGGCTGTCAGGGGTGCTTTATGTTCTCGACGAGCCTTCCATCGGTCTGCACAGGCGAGATAATGACCGGCTCCTTGCTACCTTGAAGCATCTGCGCAATCTTGG
>CAYPBX010000528.1:686-2546 GCA_964409075.1 uncultured Candidatus Obscuribacterales bacterium | reverse complement strand
GTAAAACAATGAGTAATGAAAAACTATCCGCCAAGAGCAGAGAGATGCTGGACCAATTCAAGGCTGGGGCTCATCAGAGAGTCCTGAAGCGCGAATTCGTTCAATTTCGCGTAGATAGGCAAATGATGAATCTGCTTTTGAAAGTGGCGGAGCATAAGCAGCAGCCCTATGGGGTCATGGTGCGCGAGTGGGTTCAGGAGCGCCTGGCGGAGGAAGCAAGATCCTTGCCGTTGCCGGCCGTGACACTGCCGAACGGGAAAACTCTGACTGAGCGATCTTTGCAGCGGGAAATTGAGAAGGCGGTATTCGACCACCAGCAGGGACTAATCAAGTTGAGTGCTAAAGAGTACAGAACTTTGATGGACTGGCTGCTAGATCGCCATCTGGCGGCTAAGTACGGTAAGAGAGCGTAGGCAGGTTGTGTATTGCCCTCTGAGCTTCACAGGGATGCCTGTGGTATTCTGAGCCCAGGTGACCACCGAATCACCGTAAACTCCTTTGAGTATACGCTTCATGAATTTCATGCGCAGGGAGTGGAACGCGGAGGAGCTGCGGAAGGCAGCGACGGAGCGCCAGAAAACTAGAAGTCGCGGTAAAAGCGCCATGGACGAGTATCGTCAGACTCTTTCCTGAAGGCCACGTATCTTGCTCCCGGTATCAGACCGTGGCTGATATCAGGATTCTGAAGCTCCGGTCGGATGAGCTTTTTGAGAGGCGGCAGCGCTCGACATGCCCTCGCTACAACGTCATATTTCAGCTTTTGCTTCCAGGTTGCGCCTGGAGGCTGGCAATCGAAGACCTTGTAGTTACGGTTGGTGCTGATAAAGCGACAGACCTTCTGAACTCCCGGCATGTTGGCATCGTCGAAGGAAATAATGCCGCCAGTCCGTAAAAGCTTATCTATGTAAAAAAACTCGATTAGGGTGTAGTCAAAAAGATGCGATGCATCCACGAAAGCAAAATCTATCTTGATTCCCTTAGCTTCAAGTTGGGGCAGTACGATGTGTGAGGATTGTTCGTAAAACTCAATTAGATCCGCATAGCCGGCAGCCTTTATGTTGTTAAGGCCTATGCCACCACAGTCACGATACTGATTTGGATCCATGACGATGTGGCGGGCGCCGGGCTTGTGGGCGATCTCCTCGCAAATGAACAAGGTCGATATTCCGTACCAGAGGCCTATCTCCAGGGTCTGAACAGCCTGTATTTCTTGAATTGCCCTTTTAAGCAATATTCCTTCCTCTAATGATATCTCTGAGTTAAGCTCGCGCTCCTCTCCAACGGGAGATTTGACACGGCGGGTCCGGAGAATCTCTTCTAGAACTGGATTCATAAGGTTGGTCAGTACAACGTGCTTACTATATAGATTCTGCACCCATCGCCTGCCAACACCCATCTCTTTTCGAAGTCGGGCACAGCGTAAGCCTTCTGAAATCCTCAAAGCAAACATTGGCTGGCATTTCAGGTAATATTACCAACACATCAAATTCTAAGACTTAATAAAAAAAATCGCTATGGGCACAGAGGACAGGATTCTCATAGGCAAGAGCGCGAAAAGCGAGCAACTGACCCTTTTTGATCTTAAAGCAGCTGCCGTTCTCGGTCTTTCTTCAATAGTGCTGAGGTTGCCCTTTGTGAGCTCTCATCCCTTCCATATCGATTCGCTGGGTTTTTGCCATGGTGCGCTTGAGGCGGGATCTGCCCATCCTCCCGGTTATATCGGCTACTGTTTTCTTGGGCGGCTGATAAATCACCTCGCTGGAGACATAAACCTGAGTTTCATCAGTTTGAACATTGCGGCAACAGCAGCAGCCACCGTATTCATTTATCTTCTAGGGCGGTTCATGTTCGGCAAAAGCC
>CAYPBX010000528.1:0-676 GCA_964409075.1 uncultured Candidatus Obscuribacterales bacterium | reverse complement strand
AAAAGCCAGGGCATAATTGCTGCTATCTTCTACTCCTTCGGCTTGTGCAGTCTCCACTTTTCCGAGGTATCACTCTCATACGCTGCCGAGGGGGCGTTTGCAGCAGCCTTTGTGTTTACGGCATGGCTGGCAGTCACCGGTAAATCATGGCCCTGCTTGCTGGTTGCCACCACCATCCTCGCAATAGGAGGGGCGGTCAGACCGACAACCCTGATTCTTCTTGTGCCACTCTGGTTGTATGCTCTCGGGAGGTCCACAGGGTCACGGACACAGCGTGCTTTTACGGTTGTTTTGCTTTGCCTTTTGGTAGCCTCCTGGCAAATTCCCAACGCAGAGAACATCCGAAGGCACTGGGGAGTAAAAGGCAGCTTCGTAGAGACCTTTTACAAGATCCAGATAGTGGTCGGAGAGAACTTTGATAGGCCAGATCTCTTCACTAGTGCCACAAGCCCGCACAAGGTACAAGCACAGACGTCATCACGCTTTCTGTGGCCATTCTTGGAGGGCGGCATCTCCATCTGGAATCGTCTTATACCACCTGGGGCCGACGCACCGGAGCCGGTGCGCAACGCCTCGCTTACACACGCTGGGCGCCTGTTTTTAAAGCAGCTGCTAAAGCTGAGCTTTTTCCTGGTCGTGGCCGGCGGTATCTCAGCTCCTCTCTGGATGCTGCCGC
>CAYPBX010000527.1:0-2546 GCA_964409075.1 uncultured Candidatus Obscuribacterales bacterium | reverse complement strand
GCCCTGAGCGCCGCAAAGGTCGCTGATCCGAACGGGCCGCTGACCCTCTTCGGCGTGGGCAGCTTGAAGTTTTACCAGGGAAAGGCACAAGAAGCACACGAAAGCCTGACACGCGCATTGGCAGCCGATCCGGAGCCAGCCCTCGCCAACCTTGTACACTACATGCTCGCCCAGGCTCTCGAAAAGAGCGGGGATTTAAGTCGCTGCCTCGAGTACTACAAGCTCAGCCTGAGACAGGGGTTAGCAGGAGCCGAGGCAGAATCAGCCCGAAGAAGGATAGAGCAGCTGGAAGCAGGCAACGACTAAGGCAGGCCATGACAGTCGAGCTATCAGTTATCAAATCATTCAATCCGGCCTCAGGCGAGATGATCGGGCAGGTTCCAGTAATGGGCCCAGCTGAGATCGACTCGGCTGTGTCCTCCGCCTGGACAGCTTGGCACACCTTTAGCCTGACTCCCTTTTCCGAACGGGTAAAGCTCATGCACGCCTTCAGGCAGCATCTCGTCAGGCAAAAGGACGAGATTGCCGATCTCATCTGCCGTGAGGTGGGCAAGCCCCTGGTGGAATGCCTGCTGGCGGAACTTACAGGCCCCTTGGAGGCTGCCGTCTGGTTCTCCGAGAGCACCCAACGTCTGCTCAAGGACCAGATGATTCAGCTCACCAACCCGCTTTTGGCAAGCAAGCAGTCATTGATTACCTTCGAGCCGCTTGGCGTCATCGGCATCATATCGCCCTGGAACTATCCGTTTGCCATCCCGGTCATGTCCACAATAATGGCTCTCATGACTGGCAACACTGTGGTTTTGAAGCCTTCGGAGAAGGCCCCTTGTACCGGCATGAAGATAGGCGACCTCTTCACCGAGGCCGGATTCCCGAAAGGGGTTGTTTCTATCGTCACCGGGAATGGCGCTACAGGCAGATATCTTTGCCAGAGCAGGCTGGCACGCATAATCTTCACAGGTTCCGTCGCCACAGGTCAGAAGGTGATGGCAGCAGCCGCAAACAATGTCACGCCTCTCAGCCTGGAGCTCGGCGGCAAAGATCCAGCTGTGGTGCTCCCCGACGCTCCGCCCGATTGGACCGCCCGTGGCCTCGTATGGGGCGCCTTCACAAACTGCGGGCAGGCTTGCGCCTCCATAGAGCGAGTCTATATAGTCACCGGCAAGAGGACGCGCGAGCTTATCGAGGCGATGGTCAAGCATACGCGCGCGCTCAGGGTCGGCCCACCTGCAGATCCCTCTACAGAGATCGGGCCGCTCATCGATGCCGAGCAGCTTTGCAAAGTAAAGGAGCACGTTGAAGATGCAAAGTCAAAGGGCGCCCACATCCTCGTGGGCGGCAGACAACCTGAGGGCCTGGCAGGTTCCTTCTATGAGCCGACCATCCTGACGGATGTCGACCACTCCATGAAGATCATGACCGAGGAGACCTTCGGCCCGGTCTTGCCTGTCATGATCGTAGATTCAGAAGATAAAGCCATCGAGCTGGCCAACGAGAGCCAGTACGGCCTGTCGGCTTCTGTCTGGGGAGACAACCTTGCCAGAGCCGAAGATGTTGCCCGCGATCTCGACGCAGGCACAGTCCTCATCAACGACTGTCTTTTCTCCTATGCCTGCCCCCAGGCGCCCTGGGGCGGTTTGAAAAAATCCGGCATGGGGCGGACCCATTCTCACTTCGGACTTATTGATTTTGTAAACATCAAGCATATATCCATAGATGCTGCCGGTCCCTGGCACCGCCTGTGGTGGTATCCCTACGGAGCCTCCAGAGTCGATCTGGTCAGAGGCGGAATAGAGCTCCTGCACGGTGCCTTTCCGCTGGGCAAGCTAAACGGGTTGATCCGCTTCCTCTATAATTCGATTGCTAAACCCAAGCCCCCGACAAAGGATAGCTCCTGAACTATGCGCCTTCTGGCATTGACCTTGACAATTGTGCTCCTGCTGGGTGGTGGAGCCTACTGGTACTGGTCGACCACGCCGGAATATGCTCTCCGGCAGGCCCGCCAGAGCTTTACAACTCACGACTCAGCACGTTTCCAGAAATACGTGGATGTTGACAGCGTCTCCGATCGCATGGTCGATGCCATGGTCGCCAGTCCGCTGCGGGAGGCCAGAGGTTTCGGCATCATCGGGCAGATGCTCGGCTTCGGGCTCGCCGCATTCATAAAGCCGCCATTGGTGCGCTCGCTGAAGGAGGAGATATTGGGGATTGTCGAGGGTCATGAGAGTAAGTCCGCATCTGACAAAGGTACCCTATCTGATAGCACCTCAGCCTCGCCAGGCAGCTTCTCCATAAGAGCTCTCTGGAGAAGCTTCGGCTTTTCGGGAAAGGCGGTGAAGGAGATCGAGTACACGCGCAGATCGCAAAAAATCGCACACGTCGGATTGATACTACACAACAACAAGTACAATCGCGACCTCACGCTAGAACTCAAGCTTCGCGACCTGGGCAGGCACTGGCAGATTGTCGAGCTGTCCAACCTGACCGATATCTTGAAGCGCCTCCTGGAGCTGGAGGTCGATCATATGCAGCAAGGAGGTAACAGC
>CAYPBX010000526.1:0-2553 GCA_964409075.1 uncultured Candidatus Obscuribacterales bacterium | reverse complement strand
GTTATAAGGTCTCCGGCGGGCTGCACGGGGTAGGAGCCTCAGTGGTCAATGCTCTCTCCAGCCGGCTGGAGGTTGAGGTGCACCGAAACAACAAAATTTACCGTCAGGCGTTTGCTTACGGTAAGCCGTCAGGCGATCTGGAAGTTGCAGGCGTATCCGATCGCACCGGAACGACAGTGACCTTCTGGCCGGATGCTGAGATTTTTCACGACATCAACGAGGACAACGAGCACGTGTCCATTGCTGTCGAGTGGGATGTTCTCACAACCCGTTTGCGCGAGATGACGTTTCTCAATAAGGGCCTGGCGATTACGCTTTGCGACAGCAGGCAGGAGGGCGGGCAGGAGCAGTACCATTATGGGGGCGGTATCGCTAGCTACGTCGAGTATCTCAATGACACCAGGACCGTTATCCACAAAGAGCCGATTTATTTCGAGCTGGAGCGTGAGCAGATTATCGTCGAATGTGCGCTGCAGTGGACGCAGATGTACTCCGAGTCCATTTACACTTTTGTCAACAACATAAACACTCACGATGGCGGCACTCATCTGACCGGCTTCAGGAATGCTCTTACGCGCGTACTTAATGATTACGCCAAGCGCAGCGGTCAGGTTAAGGAGAGCGAAGGCAACTTCCTGGGTGAAGACATAAGGGAAGGGCTGACGGCAATTGTTTCTGTCAAGGTGCCGGAGCCGCAGTTTGAAGGGCAGACGAAGGAGCGCCTGGGCAACCGCGAGGTGCAGGGCATCACGCAGTCGGTGGTCTCCGACAAGCTCTCCGATTGGCTGGAGCTGCATCCCAAAGAGTCCAAAGATATTGTCAACAAGGCCCTTGATGCGCGCAAGGCCAGGGAGGCAGCACACAAGGCAAAGGCCTTGGTGAGACGACAGTCCGCTTTAGAAAACTCATCGTTGCCAGGCAAGCTGGCAGACTGTTCGGACAGAGATCCGGCGCGCTGCGAGATTTTTCTGGTCGAAGGAGATTCAGCTGGCGGCTCGGCCAAGCAGGGGCGCAACCGGGAGTTTCAGGCCATACTGCCCCTGCGCGGCAAGATTCTCAATGTAGAGAGGGTGCAGCCAACCAGGATCTATGAGAACAACGAGGTCCAGGCGATGATCCAGGCGCTGGGGCTCTGCGTGCAGGAGGACGAGGAAGAGAACGGTAGCAAGGGAACCGGCTTGCTGCGCCCGAACGCCGAGAATATCGATCTTACCAAGCTGCGCTACCACAAGGTCATCATCATGACCGATGCTGATGTGGACGGCAGCCATATCCGCACGCTGCTTTTGACCTTCTTTTTCCGATACGCGCGCCCGCTGGTCGAGAAAGGCTACGTGTACATTGCCCAGCCGCCGCTCTTTAAGGTGGAGAAGGGCAAGCGCATCGAGTATTGCTACAACGAACACAAGCTCGAGGCGGTGCTTGCCGAGATGGGAGAGAAAGCAAACGTGCAGCGCTTCAAGGGGCTGGGAGAGATGATGCCCGAGCAGCTCTGGGAGACGACTATGAATCCAGAGACGCGCACGCTCAAGCAGGTGAGTGTGGAGGATGCTTCCGAGGCTGACCATATTTTCGATCTACTCATGGGCGAAGCGGTTGGGCCCAGGCGGGAGTTTATTGAAAAGAACGCCCATCTGGTGATTAACCTGGACGTATAGAGCGACTTAGCGTGGTCAACATCGCCAACCTCATTAGCTTAGTTAGGGTGGCCCTGGCATTCGTGGCGCTCTTTCTTCTGTCGATGCCGACCGATTCTCTTCTCTGGACAGCCTGTGTGCTTACCGCGCTGGTAATTTACGGCGATGCGCTGGATGGATACCTGGCGCGCAAGCTCAATCTCTCCTCCCGGTTTGGTGGCGTACTTGATATTGCTTCCGACAGGGTGGTGGAGATGGCCTACTGGATCGTCTTTGCGACGCTTGCCTGGATACCTGTCTGGGTGCCGCTCCTTTATCTGGTCAGGGGAACCTTTGTGGATGGGCTAAGAGCTCAGGCTCTCGAGCAGGGCTTAAGCGCATTTGGTGAGAAGACGATGATGAAGTCGGTGATCGGGCGAGCTCTGGTCTCCTCCAATTTCAGCCGCTTCAGTTATGCCTTGGTAAAGGCGGCTGCTTTTTGCCTGGTAATTGCCAGCCACACAAACCAGCTCTCGTCTACCTTCGCGCCCTGGCTGGCTCTGGCTTGCGTCTATCTCTCCTGCGCGTTTTGTGTTGTGCGCGGGCTGCCGGTCTTAATCGAAGGGCTGCCGCATATTATGCGCTCTTGATGTAACACCATGGCTTTGTGGTATTGGGGGCTCTGGTCTCTGTTGGGAAGCGCGGGACTCATACTGGCAATCTGCCCGGCTGCATTCTCGTTGGCTCTACAAGCGACTGGTGCTTTCAAGGTGATGAGGTGGCTCATCGCTGCCGTTTGGTTTACCGCACACTATCTGGCGCGAGTCCGCTTGCCAGGGTTGTCAGGACATTGCCAGCAGAGCGACCGAGAACCCCGGGAGTATATGAACTTTTTGCCTTGCTCGGTCGTAAAGAAAAACAAGCGGTTTTTCTCGAC
>CAYPBX010000525.1:0-2560 GCA_964409075.1 uncultured Candidatus Obscuribacterales bacterium | reverse complement strand
CTCTAGTGTCCAATAGCCCTAAAGTATCTGCAATTGTTTCCTGCTACAACGCCGAAAGGCTGATCACTTCACGCGTAAGTAATCTTATAGAGCAAAAGGACGTCTCGATAGAGGTCATCGTAATAGACAGCGGCTCCACCGGCAACGAAGCTAAAGAACTGCGCAAGCTTCAAAAGGCTAACCCTGACATTCGATATATTCGCACCGCGCGCGAAACACTCTATGCGGCCTGGAATCGGGCCATCACAATAGCACGGGGGCAATATCTTACCAGCGCCAATACCGACGAACGCTTCTTTGCTTACGCTCTTGCCCGCCTGACAAATGTTTTGGATTGCGACAGGGACGTTCACCTGGTTTATGCAGATGTCTATCAGACAGTCAATTTAGAGGAGGTTATTAATTTCGACGGCTACACGAGGCTTCTCCACTGGAAGGAGATTCGCCGCCCGGATTACTCACACAAGGGGCTTTTGATCCGTTGCTTGTGCGGGTCTCAACCTGTTTGGCGGCGTTCACTGCACGCCGATTACGGATTGTTCGACAGCAATTATGTGGTGGCAGGTGATTACGAGTTCTGGCTCAGAATTGCTGAGGACGTCAGATTCCAGCATGTTGCCGAACCGCTCGGGCTGGTATACAAGAATCTGCAAGGGCTGGAGTGGAGCAATCTAGACATTCTGCGCAAGGAAAACCTTAAGATTCGCAAAATGTACTTTCAACCATACAATGCCCACAAGCTGTGTGAGCGTTCCGAATCCTGAGATTACCGAATCCTTGAAGGAGCGCCCGGAAGGCGTCGAACGCTTGTTTGCCTATCTCCATGTGTCTTGCTCCTGTAAAACCTACTTTCTTGATAACGGTCAATCCCTGTCAAGAGTTCAGGGGATCATCCATTTTGCTGTGTATTGACGACACATACAAATGTATGGTTTAATACTCTTAACACATCTAGAGGACTTGCGAGCGTGTCTCTCCTCTCCCTTCAGGCTGTTGCCTGCCGGACAGCCTGAAGGGCTAGAAAGGTGGTTCCATGAGCGTAGGATTGCGGGTGGCTGCCTTGAGGCAGCGCCTGGAGATCATGTTTCCAGGGCAGTGGCTTTCTGGAAAGACGCGCACCCGATCGCTTTCGACAGGAATAACCGCCATTGATCGCCTCCTGGCAGGCGGGCTTGCCCGCCTGCGGATTACCCTCTGGAGCGGCCCTGCCTCGTCAGGCAAGCTTTCTCTCTTACGCCTGGCTGTGACTAACTGGTGTACCGCCGGACTGAGTATCATTTATATAGATCCTGAAAGCAGGCAGCAGGCTGCCAGCTGGGCTTTTGTAAATCATAAAGAAAGCTGCGGCAGGCTGTGGTTTGTGCGTCCTGCCCCAATCTGTAGGCAGAGGCTGGCAGCCTCTGGCTGGCAGAGCGACAGTAAACGCCAGGAGATTTTTTACATAACGGATCTGTGCATTCGCTCAAACAGCTTTGATGTGGTAATTCTGGATGCCGGCTCGATTCAGTATATCCCCGCTCGCATATACGCAAGGCTCACACGCTCTCTTTCTCGCGCGCAGGCCGCACTGCTGGTGGTGCAGCATGGCCCCGACTCTGATCGTTCAGGCGGATGGAGATGTCATACAAGAGTTAACTTCACCTGGGGTGGTATCGCCCGGATGGAAGAGCAGCAAGGCCTTCTGCCTTTAATCACTCCTGCAATCAGATGCTCTGTATGGAGAGATGCTCTGGCAGGGACTGCTGAGGTATCGCTTACTCCTTATGTACCGAATCGCCTGTTTACGCATCCCGGTGTTCCGGATCGCCGTGCACGAAAAGCATGAGCGACAGATGCTGACAGCCAATGCCATGGGCTACTACGAAGACGAGATCGCCCGGGGAGTCGTGCTCTGGGGGGTCTTACCGGCTCACTCCTTCCCTTCCTTCTGCGCCTGGGGAGGTTCGATCCAGCTGCCGCCTCTTCGCCGTTCGTTGCCACGCTGGTCGATGTCACGGGACTGGTAATCTATTTCTCCGTTGCGCAGACGGTGCTCAGGGGCACTCTGCTTCGAGCAGCTCGAACCTGTTTCAGGCGGCAGGCCCGCTCTCCTCCGGTCCATCGACATGCTTCTCCAGTCTTGTGACGCGATTATCCAGATTGACTCTGTCCTTTTCCGAGACCAAGAGGAGTTTGCTTACGCCATTGAGTTTACCTGTAACCTCGGCGCGAAAGCTTCTGAGCCTGGCGTTGGTCTCATCCAGCCGTACGCCCAAGCCCTCTACCCTGGCGTTGGTCTCGCCCACAAGCTGTATAAGCACACCAAATCCTGTGCTCACGGAGTTGTTCAATGAGCGCAGCTCTTGCCGCATCTCCTGCCGGAAGGCGTTGAACTCTTGCTTGCCGATCTCCATGGCTCAATCTCCTGTAAGACCCACTCTATTGATAACGATGAACTCCTGTCAAGAGTTCAGGGGATCATCCATTTTGCTGCTGTGTATTTGACGACACATACAAATGTATGGTTTAATGCTCTTAGCACATCTAGAGGACTTGCGAGCGTGTCTCTCCTCTCCCTTCA
>CAYPBX010000524.1:0-2570 GCA_964409075.1 uncultured Candidatus Obscuribacterales bacterium | reverse complement strand
GCTCTATATAAGTGCGAATGAAATTTTTGCGCCAGATACTGCTTGTGGTGTCACTGCGGGCCAGAAAGCTTTTAGGAGAACCGCCTCTCAGCCAGAGTCGCTGCCTGTCTTCGTGTTCTACCTCCAAAACGTTCAATACCGACAGCTCTTCATAAGCGATGCGGCCAGCCAGGCTCTCTGCAGACTGCTTCAGCAGCGCCATAGAAGCCGAGCCCAGGAGAAGAAATCGCCCGGTCTTTCGTCCCCTCTGTATGCCCTGGTCTATCAGCCCCCGCAAAGTCCCGAATATCTCCGGCACTTTCTGGATCTCGTCCAGGATTACGAGCTTGTCCTCGTGAGAAGCCAGGTACATCCGGGCGTCTTGCAGCTTCTCCCGGTCTGCCGGCGCCTCCAGATCCAGGTAGAGACAGTTCAGGGAGCCTGCAATCTCCTGAGCGAGCGTAGTCTTGCCAACCTGGCGCGGGCCGAGCAAGGCCAATGCGGGAAACTCGGTCAATCGCTGCCTGATTGTCTGCATTAGACGCCTGGATATCATTATTGAAATTATGGCACATAACTCCAGATTTTCAAGGCAATTCTAGTCCCTGGAGATCGCGGCAGACCACAACCGAGAGCCCTGGCATTACTTCTGCAATCGCCGGGTCAGCCACCGGATTAAGGATGGAGTGCCAGTAGGGCGATTGCTGGTTCTGCCTGGGGGTTAAGGACGGAGCGTCGACCAGACCCCAGTGCCATAATTGATCCGGAGTCGAGCACAAGGAGAGTTCTGTCATGCAAGGATGGTTCATTCGAGTCGCTGTATGGGCTTGTGCTGCCATGCTCATCTCCTGGGCTGGCTCCGCCAGAGCCGGTGACAAGGACAATCGCGTAAAGGTTCAAGAGTTGCCGCCGCCGGTCTCTACCGCCAGCCCTACCGCCTCGGTTGCTCAGGACAATTTGACAGTCACCGCCCAGCATTGGGCCAGCTGCTATGGCTCCAGCTGTGCTGTAATCAAGGTCTCGCTTTTGGACTCACCACCTTTTGGAGGATGGACGAACAGCAATCCGCCCAAAGGTAGAGTAGAGATTGTCGAACACCTGAGCGGCCTACCGCTACCGCAATCCTTGAGAGTAATCTTCGCTCCTATGTCGCCAGGCTATTGCGGATCGCGAGATCCCGAAAATCAAAATCTATGGCGGACATGGAGAGCTGCTCCTTACACTAATTTCGAGAAGCCTGTAAATGGAGGCAAATATATCGCCCATCTAATTCAATATCGTGATAAAGAGCCTTACACGGTCACCATCTTCAAGCAATATTCGCAAGCGTTCAGAGATGCCATATTCAAGGAGGTGTCCATCCTGAAAGCACAGCGGGCGCGGCAGTTCGCCTGCTGGGATAATCTCGACTACAGCAAGCTGGCTCAGCAATCCACAGATATTGTGGTGGCTCGTATGACACCTATAGAATCAGGCAAGCCATATCCCACCCAACCGAACGTCATAAGCAGGTTGCTAGACTCGGCCGGACCGGCAGGGCGCTCGGCTGTGCGACCCATCTATACCACAGTCAACTGGCCCTTTGATGGTCCTTACAAGAAGGGTTTCATCATTTTTCTCAAGGCCAAACCATCGACCATCGGCTGGACCCTGCCAACCGGCTGGCCGCAAATCTCCGGGCTGACCAACAAAGAGATAGAAGAGTACAACCGTATTACCTTCACCTACTCGCGGACTGATTCCAAACAGTGGATTGTCCCCTATTCGCCGTTGCGCGAAGAGAGAGTCAGGCAGGCAATCCGAGCGCTCACGCCCCGCACGGTCCCGGCCTGGCAAGACAGAGCGCTTGCCTTCATCCAAGCTAAACAATCATACTCCGCGCTGGGTAAGCAAATTGACAAACTCTCTGAGCAGAGATGGTTAAGTCCGCCAGAACTCAGGCAAGCGGAGGTCGACTACGGCAGAATTCATATCAGACAGGACATGCTGCACCGGGAATTGGTAAAAGCCTGGGAAGCGGCAAGGAACCTGAAGGATAGGGCAACAGCACAGCAAAACTTAAAAGCCTTCTACCAGGACAGGCAAGCACAAAAGGAGCGTACAACCAAGATCGCCGCTGAGCAAACAGCGCGCCGAGAAAGAATCGAGGTTGGAATTGAGAAGGCCAAGAATGAGCGCAAGCAAATTCCGCTGCGTATCTTCGAGCTGGCCAAATCCATCTACACTCTGCCGGAAGAAAGACACGAGCTGGCCGTCGCCTCGAAAGCCTTGCGTAACCAGTTGACAAAGGAAGAAGCAGCAAGGTTGAACGCCGAGATGACAGAGGTCAACAGGCGCGGACTGAACGAACTGAACGAATCTGCAAAAAACATTTGGCAGCCAAAATATGAGCCCTGGTGGGTGTTCGATTATTGATCGCTGCTGCTTTCGATATCGTATAAGCCACAACGTGGCGGTTGGTCTGGCGTGAACACATCATTTCGGCTGTTGGTCCAGCAGTTGTTTTTTCCTGTCCCTGCAGGGGTACATACATCCTTGAGCCTACCGGGTGTGAATGACCGGGACTGGGAACACCTGCACCGGCATAAGGG
>CAYPBX010000523.1:0-2577 GCA_964409075.1 uncultured Candidatus Obscuribacterales bacterium | reverse complement strand
AGAGAGTTCGCTCCTGTCCGCCCATCCTGACGACCAGCCTCGCCATCTCTGCCAGCCCCCTGGTAATGAGAGCTGAGCGGGCATTCACTCCCAGCTCCAGGCCGTCGCTGGCGCCGGCTGCAATTGCGATGACGTTTTTGAGCGCAGCTGCCAGCTCGACGCCGACAATGTCGGTGTTTGCATAAAGGCGAAACGACCTTGCCGACAGTCTCCCCTGGACAGTTTCTGCTGTCTGCCGGTCGACAGATGCGACTACCGCTGCGGCAGGCAGCCCGGAGAGTATCTCTGCTGCCAGGTTGGGTCCCGACAGAGCGCAGATCGGGCAGCCCGGTATAACCTCCTCGAGAACCTGCGACAAGCGCTGCCTGGTTTTAAGCTCCAGCCCCTTGCAGGCGCTGACCAGAACTGGCTTGAGGTTGCCAGATACCGCACTGGCTGCGATTATCGCCTGCGCGGCTGAGGCAAGTTCTCGAAGCGACTGGGCCGGACAGCAGAATACGATTGTGCCCGATCCCGAAAGCGTCGATGCCAGGTCTGATGAGACGGCAACACCCTCCGGCAGGGAGACGCCCAGCGGGTGGTCGACGGACCTGCGGCGCGCCATCGCAAGCGCCCTGCCCTGGTTGCGGCAGTAGAGCCGGATCTGCTTGCCCTCCTGGCCCAGGAGCCAGGCAAGCGTTGCTCCCCAGCTCCCGGCTCCTAAAACTGCTATCTGATCTTCTCTCAATCTGCCTGCCTCTTGCATGAATGAAGAATTGTAGCTACAGGCGGGTGCGTGGGTCTATTGCATCTCTTAGCCCGTCTCCCAGAAAGTTAAGGGAGAGCACCGTGGCGAAGATGAAGGCGCTGGGAAAGAAGATGAGATGCGGGTGCGTTCTCAACGCCCGCCAGCCTTCTGATGCCAGAGTCCCCCAGCTGCAGGAGGGCGGCGAAAGCCCCAGTCCGATGAAAGAGAGTGTTGACTCTGCCAGGATGGCAGCAGGCACCGTGAAGGTGAGAG
Source organism: uncultured Candidatus Obscuribacterales bacterium (assembly GCA_964409075.1). Lineage (GTDB taxonomy): Bacteria > Cyanobacteriota > Vampirovibrionia > Obscuribacterales > Obscuribacteraceae > CAYPBX01. Next base: position 1,577 of record CAYPBX010000523.1, on the reverse strand, counting down.
CCACGATAATTGGACCGATGGCGTTGGGCAGAAGGTGTTTGCATATGATTGCTGCCGATTCCTGGCCGGCAGCCAGGGCTGCTTCTATAAACTCCTCATGCTCCAGCTGCATTATCTGAGCGCGCACCAGCCTGGCTGTTCCCATCCAGCTAACCAGAGCGACAGCGATCAGTATCCCCAGCGTTCCGCGCCCGATGACGACTCCAACCAGGATCATCACCAAGAGCTCGGGTAGGGAGTAGGCGATATCGATGCCACGCATAAGCACTGCATCGATCCTGCCGCCGTAAAAGCCGGCCAGCGAACCATATATGGTGCCGATAACGAGAGCTGCGAGCGCCGTAACGACACCAATCGTAATGGACAGGCGCGCGCCGTAGATAACCCGCGTGAGCACGTCCCTGCCCAGCTCGTCAGTGCCCATCGGATGCTCCGTAGAAGGTGCTGCCAGCATCTGGCTGGAGATCTGATCATATGTGTACGGGGTCAGGGGCAGATCGAGCCAGGAGAGTGTCGCCAGCGCCACCATTGCGGCAATGATCACAAGTGAGACGCAGGCGGTCGGGATCCGCCAGAGCCTTCTTACGGTCTCAAGCAACATCCCTCTGCGCGGCCGGAAAGATGGAGCCAGGAGCTGTCCCGGCGCTTCTGCCGTGTGTATGGATAGCTGCTCTATCTCACCGGACATCTTTTCAGCTCCTCACTCTCATCTTTGGATCCAGGAAGCTGTAGGCGATATCAACTGCGGTATTGGCAATGATTAAAATGATGGCAAACACCAGCGTGGTGCCCATGATCAGGTCGTAATCACGGTTGGCGACGGCTGTTATGAAGAAGCGTCCCATGCCGGGAATTGCGTATATGAACTCGACGACAAAAGAGCCTGTAATCAGTATGGCTGTGAGCGGGCCCAGAACAGTGACCACCGGCACGAGCGCATTTCTAAGCACGTGCCGGACGATCGTCTGCCAGGACGAGAGACCCTTGGATCGCGCTGTGCGAACCCAGTCCTTTTCCATCACCTCCAGGACTGATGCCCGCGTGAGCCTGGCGATGTAAGCAGCTGAGCCCAGGGAGAGCGTAACCGCTGGCAGGATCATATGCTGCCAGGACTCCCAGAGGGCAACCGGCAGCAGCTTCATGCTGATTCCGAATGTAAATATAAGCAGCGCTCCGACCACGAAGCGCGGCACGGAGATGCCTGCAGTAGCTGCCAGCATGGCTGCATAGTCCAGCGCCGTTCCTCGCCTGGCAGCGGCGAGCGTGCCCAGAGGGATGCCGGTGACGATGGCGATGGCAAGCGCCAGGGTGCCAAGCTGGAGCGAAACTGGGAATGCGGTGGCCAGGATGTCGTTGACGGTGCGGTTGACATACTTGTAGGAGACGCCCAGGTCTCCCTGGCTCAGGCGGCTGAGGTAGAGCAGATACTGCTCGTGGACTGGGCTGTCCAGGTGGTACTTGGCCTTGATGTTTGCCACTATTTCCGGTGGCAGGCTCTTCTCGTCGTCGAACGGTCCGCCAGGTACGATGCGTATGAGCAGGAAGGTTAGCGTGGCGACGATCCACAGGACTGGCAA
>CAYPBX010000522.1:0-2581 GCA_964409075.1 uncultured Candidatus Obscuribacterales bacterium | reverse complement strand
CCGCGTGCCCCAACGCAGTCGACAATTATCCCTACAGACGTGCTGCCTCTACAGACAGCCGAGGATAGAATGTCCTATTACGAGAACATACAGCTGCGTATACTGCAGCGGCTGCCTGCGCGTTCCTATTTAATTTCACTATGGAAAACTCATTTCGCCTGGAGACAAACCCTTTTCAGTTCCCGTTCAAGCGGCAGTTTATACAACAGATATTTCAGACGGCCCCTCCAGCTACCTTTCTTATTCTGGATCAGTTCACGCAAAGGCGAATTCTCGACACCATCGGGCTTGTCAACAACGACGACATGATTTACCGGGCATTGCCGAACCTGACCTGGGGCTGGACGCTTACCCCCAGGACAAGGCTTTTCGGCAATTACTTTATGATTCGCGACTCCCTCTTTCACAATGTCAGGCTGAATACGGTCATCAACTCAATCTCCTACGGCGTGCAGCAGGACTTCCCGGTTACGCGAAGGGGCAATCTCCAGGCCGAGATCCAGGCACGCGAGCTTTATCAGCTGCATGCCCAGCCGGTCTTCGACTTCCTGCCCTCACTCACTTTTTCCTACGTGCTTGACCCGAAAACGGTAGGCTTCATCAACACGCTTTTGCAGATTCGCGGTAAGCGATACTTTCAAGGCGGAACAAGGGAGATCGATCCTTTTTACACTTTCGGTCTCCTCAGGCAATTACCCTACGGCATGTCGCTGTCTAGCACAGCAACTCTGGTGCAGAACTTCCGAGAGCCGTTTAGACAGAACTCAACCATCCCGATCAACAACTACTCCTGGATTCTCGATTTTGAGCTGGCCAAGCGCATCGTCAAGCAGGTGCCGGGGCTGCAGTTTTTCTTCCGCTACGAGCCGATCTACAACTTCCACTCCAACCGGACGCCGGGGCTGGCCGGAGTCGACATGCGTTTTTTCTGGGGGCTGAGAATCGCGCTCTCCAAGCCTCCGCTCACAGCAGCGCTGGAGCAGATAAGGCAACAGCTGGAAGAGCAGGAACAAGTTCCACCGACACCGCCGACTCCAGGCGAGCCGAAGCCATCGGCGTTCCTGATGCCGCACCAGGTGATTGCAGCAAGCCCCCAGCCCATTCACGGGCTTCTCAGCCCGGTTGTTGGGCAGACGGCAACTGCAGGGGATGCTCCTGTCAGGCTTGCATCTTTTGTAGGCAGAGGACATCTCATGCCGGCTCCCGCTATCGCCGGCAAGCCGTACTTTCTCATCGTAGGCAACGAGCCACAGACTCAGTCATCAGTAGATAAAGCGCCAGCAACCGCCCCGGAAATGGTATCACTCTCCGGGAGAACAAAGACAATGGCAGCAGCGTCCCTGGATCCGATCGCGATTGAGACCGCCACCTCAAAGACACAGCACATCTCAGGCCCGCTCGATCTCACTAAGGCGAGGACCCAACGCTGGGATCAGGAGCAGACAGCTTCGGGCAATACACCAGCGGTGCCGGCAGCTGAACCTGAGATTGCCAGACCCGACACTGCTGCCGCCGAGCATGTGCTTATCCTCTCCGAGCTACACCAAGAGATGCCACTGCCGGTTTCACCTGTCTATGACCTTAACAATGCCGACAGATCTAAAGTCGCTGTCTTACCTCCAGGGGAAAGTCACAGTCCTGTGGAGCAATCGATCCCTGGCGAGTCGGCATCACTTCCCGGAAAAGCTCTACGGAAATCTGATAGGCAGAAAAGCAGTCCTCAGCTACAGGGAACCAGGCAACAGGGAGATCACTCCCGCAGCTCAAGCAAACACGCCCGGAGGAACAAGAAGTCCGGGGACCTGCGCATGATTCTCGTTCCGCCTCTACCCAAGGTTGATCCTTCCTGCCGGCTCAATCCATTTAAATCGTCTGGATTGGACATCACCCCGCCTATTATGCTCAACGTCGTGCGCTAGTCCGGTAGACCGAATTACCATCGGCATCAGAACTCAGCAATGAGCCCAAAGCAGCCGATCAGCACGATACAGGCAAAGTAGAAGATAAAGAACCACGCCCAGCGGCCTATGAGTTCAGCTTCGCTTATTTGCGGTGGTTTTGGCGGTGCCATTGTCTACCTCTGACTCAGGATTCTGATCCCTCATCCTTTTTTGTTGCCGAGCCATTATCGGAGCCATTCGGAATCTTCCCGTCCGGAGTCGTGGAGCTGCTAGCTCCGTTTAGATCACCCAGCCTGGCTACAAACTCACGTGCCTGCGAGATGAAACGCTCCGCCTGCGGCCTGGAAAGCCAGAGCGCCACCACCCGCCGGCGATCTACAGTCTTCTTCAATCCCGGTGGCCGCATTCCTAGAAGCCGCTCCCGGATCATCTTGTTGCCTTCGCGATAGAAGCAATCGCCGATCTGGCAGCCGCAGACAATCACGCCATCGGCCCCAGCCTTGATGGCCGCCTCAATCATGAGCGGCTGAATCATGCCCGAGCAGGGAAATTTGACCACACTGACAGCAGGAAGATCATTCAAGCAGCCGTTGCCGTCGGTCAAAGGATCAAGATCCGCAGCACGCTCGCAGATCAGCGTGATAACCTTCATTTTACTTGCTGTTGCTTCCACCATTGCC
>CAYPBX010000521.1:1026-2586 GCA_964409075.1 uncultured Candidatus Obscuribacterales bacterium | reverse complement strand
CTTCAAGGATGTAAGCAAGCTGGCCGATGAAATCATCGCCGGCCGTTTCAAACCGATAGAGGGCCTCGACACCCAGGAGATTCTTTTCTCATACAGCAAGACCTCTAACTGAAGGGAAAATGGGCAGCAACCGATCTGGGCAGCGCTCCTGGCTTAGGCTAGCAAAAATTCTCCTAAAAAATCCAGCAGCTACGTCTATAAGCTGTGGCAGCACGGCCAATCGCAGGCCAATGGGAGGGAATTCGATGGATTTAGTAGTAAGGATAAGCCTGATTGCAGTAACGTTAGCAGCTATGTCTCCAGCAACCTTTGCAGGCGGCAAGGCAGATAGCGGCTCCTCGACTGCCCCTGACAGCAAAAGACATGTGATGTTGTTTCCTGAAACAGCTGGTTGTGATGTCTGTGGCGACTCAGCCGGCAGCAGAGGATATGCGGTTATGCTAAGCCGCGGCACTCCGACCGCTGACTCTCGCGGCATAGCCAAGGGTGGACCAACTATGCGTCCACAGGCAGCAAATCTCTCGGACAGGCTCAACACCGATCCCATCTTGAAGTCCAGAAGCGGACAGCGGACAAGAGGCGCTGCAGCCTATGAGCTGAAGAATGCCCTGCCCCAAGGCTGGACGCCAGAGCCGGAGAAGTTTCCTGGTCAGGACTGGCTCAAGGTAGACAGAGGCACTATTACTACTCCCAAAGCTGGCAACCGGTCCTTTGCTCCAGATAACTTCTGAGGGCTCGGCAGGCTCATCGAGTCGACAGCAAGAGACTTGAGGTAGAAGGCCAGGCATTCCAAGGTAACCTCAAAGGGCTCACTGACGTGGGCCCTTTCTTTACTGGACTGCCGACGATCTCAAAATCATACTCATTTTGGCATAGCCAGTCAGAACTGCTCTGGCAATGCAACGGACACCGAGTCAAACGCCAGCGTTAACGCCGGGGTCTCCTGGTACGCGATCAATTAGATATGGAGGGGCTCACAGCGCAAGAAGTGTCTGCTCCCACGTTGCCGATCGCAAGTCAAACACCCCGACGACCGGCGCATGATCAGACGGGCGCGGGAGCTTCCGTGTCTCCCTGTCTATCCAGCAGGAGATCGATCTTTCGGCAACAGGGCTGGTAGCCCAGAGGTGATCGATTCGCAGCCCGAGATTGCGGCGGAAAGCACCCTGTCGGTAATCCCACCAGGAGTAATGCCCTGGCTCTTCAACATGCCTGCGAAAAACATCACTGAAACCAAACTCCATAAGCGCGCTAGCAGCTTCCTTCTCTTGCTCACTAAAAAGGATCGAGCCGGCAAGCTCGCCAGGATCATAAACATCTCTGTCCTCCAGCGCAACATTAAAGTCGCCGCAAAGAACCAGCTTGTCAGTTGGTTCGTACCGCGCCACAAGATAGGCCTTCAAGCGCGCCAGCCAGCTGATTTTGAAGGCAAACCTATCAGAGCCGACCTCTGAGCCATTCGGCACATAGAGATTGATTACTGTGACCGAGCCAAACCTGGCAGCAATCACTCGCCTTTGCTCGGAAGCCGCATCACCCTCAAACCCTCTGACCACATCC
>CAYPBX010000521.1:0-1016 GCA_964409075.1 uncultured Candidatus Obscuribacterales bacterium | reverse complement strand
TGCCTAGTCTCGTGGGCTCGGAGATGTGTATAAGAGACAGCCTCTGACCACATCCTGTGCTTCTTCCTTGGAGGCAATGGCGACACCGTTGTAGGTCGGTTGACCATAGACCTGACACGAATAACCAGCGCGCCTCAACTCAGCATAGGGAAATCTCTCCTCAACAGTCTTAATCTCCTGAAGGCAGAGGATGTCAGGATTGTTGTCATCGAGCCATTTGAGAACGTGCGGCAGCCGCACGCCTATCGAGTTAACATTCCAGGTTGCAATCTTCATCTTGTCCACTCACTAAACCGGCATTTGTCCAGTCCCTGTCTGGTGTAGATAGTAACAGCTACAGACTCGATTTCTAAGGAGAGCCGGAAACGCTGCAGATATCCCTCTTCTACCTGCCACCACATTCGGTTAATACCAATTGCAGTCTAGTCGGTCTGCAGAACCGCTCAAGCCTTGCGTCTCCGGCAGTGGCTCCCAGATACGTTATTCACAGGGCTTTCAGCATGAACATATACGCAAACGATCTCAATATATGTATTGGCAAACTGATTTTTTCCTGATCGTAAGGAGCATCCGGCCTGACTCTTGTGCTGTCTGCATTTCCGATTTTGAGAAAAAGCTTTTATGTCTGCGTAAACTAAAATACGCATTTATGGGCTTTTCAGACCTTTACGATAGCAGGCAAGGAGTGTACAGTTTATACCTGTCGCATCTACGTGATGAATCTCACCCACGAGATCGCACAGAACTTTCTAATACTCACCTGCCGGTAACAGGTTTTGGGCTCTGCCTTCGCCTCAGCTGAGCCGCCAGTTTTCGTCGCCATTCAACGAGGTTGTAGACATGCCAAAGAAGGTACTGATTGCTCTTCCGCCTGCAATGCTAGAGCAGGCCGATTATGTCGCTCGCGCAGAGCACCGCACGCGCTCAGATCTGATCCGCGAGGCGCTCAGGCGCTATCTGGACAACTTTCGCCGGGCACAATCATCGCAGCTAGCCCACATGGCTGGTTCCTCGAC
>CAYPBX010000520.1:0-2587 GCA_964409075.1 uncultured Candidatus Obscuribacterales bacterium | reverse complement strand
CACTGGAAAGGGCAGCGCCACAACCTGCAAGGAAAATTCGAAAGTCAAGGCGCAGCGATAATCGTGAAGCTCGCCAGCATTGCCGCGACCGCGACTACCGTAAATCACCTATGAGATAATAACCTGATTGTATGAGCCTTCTGGCAAGCTCAAGGGTAGCAGGCAGCAAAATGGATCCAACCGACCAGGCAACTCCCTCTCATAAGGACAGTGAGATAAATTCCGGCCGGCCGGCCGGGAAGGAGAGAGAAAGGGGGATAAAATCCCGCATCTTTAGCTTTGCCAAGGAAGCGCTGGAGCTTATTGTCGTCACCCTCGTGCTTTTGATCGCCATCCGCTGGGCGCTGGCCGAGGCCCGCTATATTCCTTCCTCCTCCATGGAGCCGACCCTACAGATAGATGATCGCCTGCTGGTGGAAAAGATATCCGGGCATCTGGGCAAGCCGATAAAACGAGGCGATATTCTTGTCTTCTACCCCCCACCCATCGAGATGGGCGGCAAAGATCTCAGCAACGATCCGCTCACCGTCCTGGGCCGGCTCACCGGGCTACCTTTTCTTCCATACGAGCCCGCCTTTATCAAGCGGGTCATCGGGCTGCCCGGCGATCATATGCGCGTAGCCAAAGGAGTTGGAGTCTTCGTCAACGACGAGCTCCTGGACGAATCTGCCTACACCAGAGAACGCCCGGCCTATGATCTCAGCATGCTGGGCGATATCGGCGGACGCTCCTCCACAGGTGAGATGATCAGGCCCTACCCGGAGAGCAACGAGCCTGTCATCGTGCCGGCCGGACACGTCTTCATGATGGGCGACAACCGCAACAATAGCGAGGACAGCCATGTCTGGGGCTTCCTGGATCAGAAGCGTGTCGTCGGCCGCGCCTGCCTGCTGTTCTGGCGGCGACTGGTTCCGCCTATCTATCCTCGCTTCCTGGACGCCGAATAGATCGGCACAGCCGCCTACCCGGACAATTTATCGTCGCTCCAAGCTTGTCAGGAGCATATTTTATCTGTATGGTAAAAGCTACCTAATCAAATGGGTATAAAGTCTTCAGGACCCTCCGCCGGGCTACTGCAGACCAGAGAAGGGCACGGGTTGGACATGCCGAAAAAGCCAGCCGGACGCTTGGCCAAGAGCACCCAGGCCGACAACATTTACGGAGACGAGATCGGTGCCTTCATCGAGGAATGCAGGCAGTTCATGGCGAAAGCACGCCGGGGCGAGGTGATAATTGACGACCATCCTGCTTTCAGCCGACCTGCCCGGGCAGCAGCACAAGCACGCAGCAACGATGATAACGGCTCTCCAGTTCAAGGCCGTGAGCAGGAGCTCCGCAAGCTCGAGTCTGAGCTAAACAAGAAAGAGGTAGAGCTTATCGAGCGCGAGCTCAGGCTGTTGAGCCTGAAGCAGGAGGTAGACCAGCTCCGCCCGCTCTCCGGGCTCTATCGGATCGTTAGAGCCATGGCGACAGAGCGAAAGCTGGAGTCGCTGCTGGAGGTAATCACGCACGAAACCCAGGAGACCCTGGGCTGCGATCTCTGCTCGGTGTTCGTTCTCGACACAACCAGAGGTCAGCTGTGGACCAAGATCGGGCACGGGCTCGAAAACGACAGGGTGCTGCACATACCCCTGGATGGAGACACTATTGCAGCGATGACTGCTCGATCTGGTCGGGTCATAAACATTCCCGATGCCTACTTAGATCCAAGATTCAACCCTAACCTGGACAAAGCCACAGGTTACGTGACCCGCTCGCTGCTCTCTCTACCGATGCACACCCGCGGCGGTGAGATGCTGGGAGTCTTTCAGGTTCTAAACAAGGAAGGTGGACCGTTTACAGACAGCGACGAAGAATGGCTTGCTGGACTGGCCACAGTGGCCGCCGGACTGATCGAGCAGGCCCAGATTTACCAGGAGACGGAGGATTTCGTCAACAAAACGCTGGAGACACTGGCACAGACAATCGACAGAAGAGACCCGCTCACCGCCGGACATTCGATGCGAGTTACCAAATACAGTCTGCTTATAGGCGGGGCGCTTGAGTTGGCTGATGAAGAGATGGACGTGCTCAGGTACGCAGCCATGATGCACGATTATGGCAAGATTGGCGTTCCTGAGGCAGTCCTGTGGAAAAACGGCCGCTTGACGCCCGCGGAGTACGCTCTGGTGCAGACGCACGCCAAGATAACTTACGACCTGCTCTCCAACCTTCCCTTCACCAGGCGCCTGCGCTCCGTGCCGTTTGTAGCCTCCTGCCATCATGAAAAGCTGGACGGCTCCGGCTATTACCGCGGGCTGAAGGGACCGGAGATACCTTTTCTAACACGCATTATCACTGTTGCCGATGTCTTCGACGCCCTGACCTCCGTGCGCCACTACCGCAACCGCATGGATATAACCAAAGTCACCGAAATCATGGACTCTGGCAGGGACAATCATTTCGATCCACAGGTAATCGATGCCTTTTATCGCCTGCCCTGCGACCAGGTGCTGAAGGTAATGGAGTCCGAGAGAGGTCAAGCAGTGCCACCGGAGCTTGATCTTTTCAAGGAGATCCCGCTCAAGCGCCTGGTCGATCTGTGTAC
>CAYPBX010000519.1:0-2587 GCA_964409075.1 uncultured Candidatus Obscuribacterales bacterium | reverse complement strand
CTTCATGGCCGCCAAGCTTAAGCGCACGCCCCAGTTCAAAAGTCAACTCGAAGTCGCTCTTGTTGCTCTCCTTTGCTTTCGCGAGCGCTTCGCCAAGCTCGTCATAGAGTTTCTCCTGCACGAGAAGAGCCACCAGATGTTGCCTGACAAACTTGCTCTTGGTATCAAGCTCAAGCGCCTCCTTCAGATTGGCAGCCGCCTTCATCGGATTGCCGGCGGCAGCGTTCAACCTTGCCAGCTCCGTGAGCTCGAAAGGCTTGTCCTTACTCAGCCTGACAGCTTCAGCCTGCTCAATAATCGCTGCATCCATTCTGCCCTGACGCCTGAGAATCGATGCCTTCGCTCTGTGAAAGCGGGCATTGTCCGCATGAAGCGCAATTGATCTGTCCAGCTCCTTGAGGGCCTCACGCAAGCGCCACTGCTGCATGTAGATCTGCGCCAGGCGATAATAGCTGTCAGCGTCCTTGCGGTTGAGCCTGATCGCCTCTCTGGCTGCATCAATCGCACCGTCGAAATCGTTGCGCACCAGGCGCAGATCAACCAGAAACTCGCGTACGCTGGAAAACGCAGGCTCGATCTCCAGCGCCTTCAGATAGGCCTGATCGGCTCCCTGAAAATCATTCAGGCGCCTCTGCTTGAGAAAACCAAGCGTCCGCCAGCCCCAGCCAAAATCAGGGGCCAGATCGACTGTCCGCTGGCAATAATCAATGGCTGCCTGCCCGGCACCCCCCTTTCCCTCTGCTACGGCCCTGGCAAAGCTTACCACCGGCTCCTCATAGGCGCTCTCCGGCAGTCCAGACAAGAGCTGGCGAGCCTGCGCCAACTTCCCTTGCCCGATGAGATCAAATGCCTTTACGACAGACCCGAACGTGCTCCTTTCATTATCCGACCGCCCCGGCCAGTCCCGGGCTGCCAATTCACTCAATTTACTCGTTTCGCCATGAAAGAGATAGCTAAAGGCAAGCCAGGCTCGTCTTTCACCTTCCTGCATCACAAGGCCGGGCAGGGCCTGCAAGCGCCGCTCAGCCTCCTGCCACCGCCCCTGGTTCACCAGAGCAAGCGTCTGCCTGTCTAAACCGGTAGCCGACAGCGATGATCGCCTTGCTGCCCGAACCTGCTTGGCAAGGAGCATGTGCTGCCACCCTGGCACCAGTGAGGAGACCATCAAGACCAGGCAGGCAGCCGTAAGGACCCGGCAGATCACCGCCGGGCACAAACGCAGGCGCCTTTTCTTCAATATCTGAGCCGATCCGAAACTGCATCCATCTAGCCTTCTTCTCATTGCTATCCCCCGAGGTTTCCGCTGTCTGCCGTATCACCCTGCTCAACAATTGCCATGCCGGATGCCCGCTGGTCATCGACCAGCCTACCGTCTGGCGTGCCGCCGGCCCTGAAAAGAGTAAGCTGCATGACGTCATCATGCTGAATGTTTCTGGATGCCGGCTGCTCCAGGATCTTCCCAGCAGCGCTGCGGCGCTCCATCTGCAACATCAAGTGGCGGGCACGCTCGATGATCTCATCAGGCAGACCCGCCAGGCGAGCCACCTGAATGCCGAAGCTCCTGCTGGCTCCGCCTGCGACCACTCTCCGCAAAAACTCGATCTTCCCTCCTTCTTCGCGCACCAGCACCTGATAGTTGGCAATCTGCCGGAAGAAATTGGCCAGACCGTTAAGCTCGTGATAGTGCGTGGCAAATATGGTGCGCGCTCTTACCTGGCAAGCAAGATACTCCGCTACGGACCAGGCAATAGCCACGCCATCATAGGTGCTTGTGCCGCGTCCCACCTCATCCAGCAAGATAAGCGATCGTTTTGTCGCCGAAAGGCAACATTGAGTCGTCTCGCTCATCTCCACTAGGAAGGTCGATTGCCCCAGAGCCAGATCGTCAACCGCACCAATTCTGGTGAAGATGCGATCGACGACTCCGACTCTGGCACTTGCTGCAGGCACAAAGCTCCCCATCTGCGCCAGAAGCACGATATGCGCCACCTGTCGGAGCAGGCTCGACTTGCCGGACATGTTAGGCCCGGTCAGGATAAGGAGCTGCTCCGCCTCGCTGTCGCCTTGAACCCGGGTGTCGTTGGCCACATAACAGCCTGAAGGAAGGGTCTGCTCCAGGACCGGATGCCTGCCTTCCTTAACATCAATGACATACGACTCATCCACAACCGGCATGACATAATTGCGCTCCACTGCCACCGCCGCCAGAGACAGGAGCGCGTCCAGCGCTGCAACCTGGCGGGCAAGCGTCAGGAGCCGGGCGCCATATGAGCATATGCTCGATCTAAAGCTCAGGAAAAGCTCGTGCTCCAGCTCCTGCTGGCTCCTTTTTGCATTCAATATTCTCGCTTCGTAATCCTTGAGCTCCGGCGTAATAAATCGCTCGCATCCGGCAAGCGTCTGCTTGCGCAGGTAGTTATCCGGCACGGCTTTCCGATTGGCGTTAGTAACCTCTATGTAGTAGCCGAAATTTCGGTTGAAGTTAACCTTCAGGGATTTGATGCCTGTACGCTCCTGCTCACTGGCCTGAAAGGACTCGAGCCACTCCTGACCGCCGCGGGCCAGCTGGAGAATTTCATCGAGCCTA
>CAYPBX010000518.1:0-2604 GCA_964409075.1 uncultured Candidatus Obscuribacterales bacterium | reverse complement strand
ATTGGGCAATATGCGGTGTTGGCATCATGCCTCAGGATGCTTTTATGGAGCAGGCGCTGGCTGAGCAAGATTGTCTGTATACGCTTGTCGAGCGCAACGGCAATAGCAGTTGCGCGCAGATTATCGGTTCCCTAAAAGAGTACATTTTTGGCTTTGAGCATCCGGAAGCTGTGTTCGCCAAGCTGGCCGATCCGGACATACGGATTGTCAGCCTGACGGCGACTGAAGGTGGCTACTGCTTCGATGCCAACACCGGGCAGTTGGATTTAAATCATGCAGGCGTTGTGAACGATCTGAAGAATCCAGATAGGCCCAGGACAATTTTCGGTTACCTGGCTGAAGGTCTGGATCGCAGGCGTGAGGGAGGCACTGCACCTTTTACAGTCCTTTCCTGCGACAACCTGCAGGGCAACGGCCAGGTAGCTAAACGCACCTTGCTTGCCTTTTGCGCCGAGCGCAATAAAGATCTGTCGGACTGGATTGCTCTCAACGGAAGCTTTCCCAACTCTATGGTAGACAGGATAACGCCGGCGACTACCGACGCGGAAAGGCGTTTCGTGCGCGAGACATTTGCGCTGGACGATTCCTGCCCGGTGGTGGCTGAATCCTTCCGGCAGTGGGTAATTGAAGATGAGTTTTGCAACGGCAGACCGCCGCTGGAGCAGGTTGGCGTTCACTTTACGCCAGATGTTGCACCTTACGAGAAAATGAAAATCCGCCTCCTCAATGCTGGCCATTCAGCCCTGGGTTATCTCGGGTACCTGTGTGGTTATCGATACATACATGAGATTGCTCAAGATCCTGATTTCAGGGGCTATCTCAAAGAGTTGATGGATGTTGAGGTAACACCGCTTGTAGGGACTGTCCCTGGCATTGACCTGGCTGACTATAAGCAGAGTCTGATCGAGCGCTTCAGCAACGAGGCGATCGCCGACCAGGCCATGCGCATCTGCATCGATGGATCTGCCAAGATGCCAAAATTCGTCCTGCCTTCAATCATCGAGCAAATCGAAAGAGGCGGCCCGATTTCTCGGCTCACTCTATGTGTAGCGAGCTGGATCCGGTTCCTGGCAGGCAGGGACGAGGACGGCAATGAAATACCGATGAACGATCCTCAAGCGGAGCGCATTACAGCCATTGTCCGTGCGTATCCCGACGATCCTCGACCTTTGCTGGAGCTCAAGGATATCTTTGCGAATATGGGATCATTGCAGCGATTTGTCGATGAGCTAGATCGCTGTCTCAAGTCCCTCTATCAGAAGGGGGCGCGTCAGACCTTGCGGCTGTGTGCCAAGGAATCTGCCGAAAGTACGGTGTGATAAAGCGCAAAAAATTGCCGACTTGCCGTGGCGTCTTTTGTTTCCCAGCGCCCCTTAAGCTTTTCCATGTGTTTCTGCAGTTTTGTTTCTGCCTTTTCCCAGGACGCTCCGTATGCCTTGTCTTGGTCCCGAAGCTTGAATCATGCATGATCCAGGACGAACAGCAATGCGATTGCATCAAGCTATCTCCTCAAAGCACAGCGAGATTTGCACAGGTGAATAGATTTCTCAGCAATAGTTCGAACTGGCAGCGCCGCCTGGTGGTTAAGCAAAGACGTATCAGTCCAAGAAATCTTAACCAGCCAGCCGAATTCCAGATGCGATAAGTGGCGAAGGTTTGCTTGAAATCGTAAGGCAAAAGCAAACGCTGGCGTTTCTGCCACACTTAGTGTCGGGTCGAAGCTTCTTAAGTTTATGCAAGTCCTACATAATTGTGATGAGCTGGTTGATTTAAAGGGACAATCTTAGGCAAAGTACTACTATCCCCATCCTCTTACAACCGTTGATTTGGCCCAACACCCAGAAGCCTTCCTGACCTGATCTCAAGCCCTCTTCAGGAGCGATTGTTGCTCTTAAAAAGGGCCTGTCCTAAACGGCGCACAGAAGAGCAAAATGCTGGCCTGCGCTCGGAGCGTAGGTACTAAGGTCACTGCTTCGCAGTTGCTAACGGTCTTATGGGAATCCTCAAAGGAGTACTGATGCACCAGCAAGATTTGACCATGCTGCTATACGATCTCGGGCTAGATCGGCAAACATACGATCTCTTCGTTGTCGAGTCGCAAAGGTTAGCTCATGATTCGGTCCTTTGCATGCACTGGGAAATCCTTCGGCAGCTTGTATGGCCCACAGGCGAGCCTAGCGAGCCGGTCATCTCAACTGATGTTGCTGCCACACTCGATGAGCTAGCGGAGCGATTCATCTACAACGACCGATGCGATATCGCCATCTTGCTGCTTGAGGCTTCTCAGCGCATCTGGTCAAGCTTCAACGGACCCATGTGCAGCGAGGTGGGTAGCGCGCTCTTCAACCAGGGGCGCTGCAAATTCCTCTTGCGGGAGTACAGGCAGGGCACTCACCTTTGCGACAGCGCGCTAGTTGTCTACGACAAGTGCAACGATGGTTCACTCAAAACCAGAAAGCTCGTGGAGGATATTCGCTGGCTGCGAGGTGAATGCCGCGAATTCGGCAAACCGAGCGGTGAATGAGACAGCTGGCAGGCGGTTCCGGCAGGCTCAATCATTGTCTTTGCGGTTGATGGCCAGCAGCCTTTCGTGCAGGTTTTCGC
>CAYPBX010000517.1:0-2611 GCA_964409075.1 uncultured Candidatus Obscuribacterales bacterium | reverse complement strand
ATTCGCGTGCCGGCTGCTTTCGCGAGCCGGGCGGCGGCGCGCACACATGCGACGGGAACCTCGAGCTGCATCAGCAGCACGCGGCTCGCCTGGATCGTGTCGGATGCCGCTGCTATGTCGTCGACGCGGAGCCTGAGGTTCGCGCCGAGGACAGCGGCGATCTCATCAAAATAAGCTACACAGAGCCGGACATAGAGCCAGATGCAGAACACACACACTCACCCAGTCCGTTCCTTCTCAATGATAAGACAGGCTCGGGCAGCTACACGTGGGACTCATCCGGCAGCTGGCTCCTGGCTGCCAATCTGCCCCGAGCTCATCCACCCAGGGGATTCAAGCTGGGGAGCGATGCCAGGCTCAAGAAAGTCGGGCAGCACAGCTGGGAGCTCTCCTCAGGTGCAGCGCTAATTCATCCCCACCAGACCGTACGGGTTAATACCAGCCTGGGCTCGGTCCTGGTCGGTCCTGGAGAGATCGTGCTGGCTGTTGCCCAACCGGAGCACGTGCGTTTCCTGCATTTGCACACAGATAACCTCATAAATTCCGGCGATGTCACCATCATCTCCCACAAGCGTTATTTCAAGCTCAGACCTGGCAAAGAAGCCGATATCATGAAATTGCAAGATTACAGCCAGGTACACAAGCGCCTGACAGACGACGGGCTGGGCCGGCGGCGCGTGCACATCGTCCCGCTCAACGAGGACACCAAGATGGTCCTGGCTGATTTCTCGCTCTTGGATGTTGTAATGCGCCATGGCATATTGCAGTCCATGAGGTTCTCATCAACACGGCAGGATCAGGAGATGGTAGGCCGCATCGTTAAGCTGGCAGCAGCAATCGCCATGACCATAGATAGGAAGAGGGGACCGTACACAGCTGGCCTGGGCCCGGTTCAACATCAGCTCAAGTCTAATTAGTACGCGCTCCGTCGCCGCCTCCGCGCCTAATGTTGAAGAATCGGAAGAGCCTCTCGTGCCAACGCAGGGCGAACACGAACTGGGTACAATGTTCTCGGGAGTGAGGGGACTCATGGCAGAGCAGGTTTAGCTAATGCAGAATCATCTAGACCAGCTTGAAAACGAGAGTATCTTCATTATTCGAGAGGCGTACAGCCGGACAAAGAACCTGGCGCTCCTCTGGTCCATGGGCAAAGACTCCACAGTGCTGCTTCACCTTGTTAAAAAGGCGTTTCTGGGTATCTTCCCCATCCCTGTGGTGCATATAGATACCAGCTACAAGATTGCCGAGATGATCGCCTGGCGTGACAGCTTTGTCAAACGCCACCATCTCAAGCTCATAGTCGGGAAGAACGAGGAGGCCTTGCAGGCGGGCATGGGACCCGAGATGGGCAGGCTCACCTGCTGTGGCGCGCTCAAGACGCAGGCGCTCACCGACGTGATTGCAAAACACAAGATACACGGGCTCCTCGTCGGCATCCGGGGCGACGAGGAGGGCTCCCGAAGCAAAGAGCGGGTAGTCTCGCCACGCTCGGACTCCAACACCTGGGCCTACAAGGATCAGCCCCCGGAGGTATGGCATCACTACAATCTTCACCTGCCGGACTCGGTCCATCTGCGCATTCACCCCATTCTCGCCTGGAGAGAGATAGATGTCTGGCGATACATCCTCAGAGAAAAACTGGATGTGATACCACTGTATTTTGCCAGAGAAGGCAGGCGCTACCGCAGCCTCGGCTGCGCTCCCTGTACAGGCAGCATCCCCTCTGCCGCCACCACGGTCGAGGAGATTATCGAGGAGCTTCAATCGACCAGGCTGACAGAAAGGTCCGGCCGTGCGCAGGACAAGGCTGACACCTACGCGCTGCAAAAGCTGCGCGCTACCGGCTACATGTAGCACGACCAATGACTGACCTCGACAAGAGCCGGATCATTAAAGATCACGCTTACAAAATCGTCGTCGTAGGGCATGTGGATCACGGCAAATCTACGCTCCTGGCTCAGATGCTCATCCAGCTTGGTTGCGTGCCCGAAGACAGGATTGAGAAGGCAGCCTCTGTCTGCCGCAAACTCTCCACGGACTTCGAGCCGGCCTTCCTTCTCGATGCGCTGGAGGAGGAGCAGGAGCAGGCAGTCAGCATTGAGACCACGCGCGTGGCCCTGGAGTACAACAATCAGAATTTGCTCTTCATCGACGCGCCTGGGCACCTGTCCTTCCTGAGGAATGCCACCACCGGCGCTTCAGGGGCCGATCTGGGGCTCCTGGTGGTTGCTGCCCCGGACGGCATCAAACGCCAGACCATAAAGCATCTCAAGCTCCTCAAACTTCTGGGGATCGAGGACACAGTGGTAGCCATAAACAAGCTGGACGAAGTCGATTACAAAGAAAGAGCCTTTAGCGAGCTTGTTGTTGACTTGACAGAGAGGATCGCCTCTGAGTCCCTCCAGCTGAGGAACATAGTCCCCATTTCAGCACTGTCTGGAGAGAACCTGATTAAGGCCTCCCTCCAGTTGCCCTGGTACACAGGCAAACCGCTTCTAGCCACGCTCCTGGAGGAGTCCCTCAGAGCCTCCGCAGACAGGACTCTGCCTGCCGACGAACAGCCTTTGCGCATTGTTGTTCAGAATGTCATGCGCTTGCAACGAAAACGGTA
>CAYPBX010000516.1:0-2636 GCA_964409075.1 uncultured Candidatus Obscuribacterales bacterium | reverse complement strand
TCCGGCTGTACAGCCACTGCGACCTGCTTGGCTGGACGACTGTCGGTGGGAGCCTGCAAGGGTATATCCTCCTGAAAAATATTCTCGGGACGGCGCTCAGGCTCTTGTCTTGTCGTCACTTTCCCTACCTCCTGCGAACCGCTTCTCCCACTGTCGGGATTGGCATTTGTAACCTTAATGGATTGGCGGGTTTTCAGCCCGGGGGCGGTTGCTGTCGCCTGGGCAGCACCTGTACGGGCGCTCATCGTACCCTCGATGGCACCAGGCGGCAAAGCTTTGATCCCGGCAATAGTCGAACGCCCAACACCCTCCTGGGCGCCTGAGAGCGAAAACCTCATCCCCTCCACCATATCACCCTGAGCAAAGCGGATGAGGGCAGCGAAGAGCTCTTCGCATACCGTCTCGTATATGCTGTCTGTGAGGATCTCCTCCTCTATTGTCCAGACAACCTTTCCGGCGCTCCATTTTGCCTGCATGATCATATAAGGCTCGAAGATTCGCTGGGAAAGGCTGATACCGACAGCGCGATCGGCAGGAACTATAAAGGCCTCGATCCTGTCCCTGACCCCTCGCACAATCATGGTCCAGGACCGGCAGGACAAATGACCTTTGAAGAGCTTGACGGAGTCCGGCTCATGCCAATTGACCACCTTTCCCAGCGAATCCTTGAAGAGCCTCGGACGCTCCCAGGAGATCTCCAGAAAAGTCCCCCTGACAGCCGGATTGAACTCACCGATGTATTCGTCAAAGAGATCGAACATGCGGTCGATCCACTTCACGGCCGCGTCAAGATAAGCCTGCTCGAGGTCGCTGCCGGTCATGCGCAGCGTAAGCTCCTTGAGCTTGGCCTACGACTCGCGCGTCAGCTTCCTCAACCAGTCTGCAGGATTCCTGGCAGTCTTGCCCTTATATGAGGATATAAGCTGCGCCTTCCAGTCTTTCTCTTTCGAGTCGGTCTTATCAACCATGCTCCATTTCCCGCTCATTAGCCTGTCGGTCAGACAAGCAAACGCTCGTCGTTAATGTTTTACCCCTATCTGATTAGAGTCAACCTCAAGAGAATCAACCATTTAACTTCATTAACCAAGGCGCGGTCAGCCTAACCAACGTTATAGGGACAGCCTGCGCAGCCGCAGCGAATTCCCGATAACGGACAGAGAGCTTGCGCTCATCGCCAGGCTAGCGACCACTGGACTCAAGAGGAGACCTGTCCAGGGATAGAGAACCCCGGCAGCCACAGGAACGCCAATTAGATTGTAGGCAAAGGCAAAGACAAGGTTTTGTCTGATGTTGGCAGCAGTCCTGCGGCTGAGCAAAATCGCCTTGCCGATGGCACGCAGGTCCCCACTGACCAAGGTCACGCCGGCACTCTCCATGGCCGCCGCCGTTCCCCCGCCCATGGCGATGCCCACATCCGCCTGAGCGAGCGCAGGCGCATCGTTGACCCCATCACCAGCCATGGCCACCCGCCTGCCCGCATCCTGAAGCTGCCTGATCACCTCCAGTTTGGCGCCCGGGAGAATTCCTGCCACCGCCTCAACAACTCCAAGCCTGGCTGCAACCGCTGCCACTGTCTCTTGCCTGTCTCCGGACAGGAGGATGACTCGAAGTCCTGATTCCTTAAGTAAGCGCACCGCCTCCAGGCTGGATGGTTTGAGCGGATCCTTAACTGCAATCAGACCGGCGGCGCGCCCGTCAACAGCCACCATCACTACCGTCTGTCCAGCGCTGCTCAATTCCGCAACTTGCTGAGCCAGGGACGAAGCTTCGATCCCTAGCTCCTCAAAGAGCTGGCTGTTGCCCAGCGCAAGGGTTTTGCCGCCAGCCTTGCCTGTGACACCTCTGCCGAAATGATAACTGAAGTCGCTCAGGTCAGGCAGCGCAAGCCCTTTAGCTTCAGCCAGGGAAACAATGGCTGCAGCAAGCGGGTGGTTGCTCCCCACCTCAAGAGCTGCAGCCATTCCTATCAGCTCGTCCTCTTGCAGATCCCCGGATGTCACCACTGATGATACCTGAGGGATGCCTGCTGTCACAGTTCCTGTCTTATCCAGGACAACCGTATCAACCTTCCCCAGCATTTCGAGCGCAGCAGCATCCTTGAAGAGAATTCCAGCCAGAGCACCCGCCCCTGTCGCCACCATTATCGATATCGGTGTAGCCAGACCGAGAGCACACGGGCAGGCGATAATGAGAACGGAAACCGCAGTGAGCAGCGCAAAGGCCATGCGCGGCTGCGGCCCGACCATTGACCAGACAACAAATGACACTAAAGCAACAGCTACGACAGCCGGAACAAAGTATGCAGCCACCTGGTCGGCGATCCGTTGAGCCGGAGCGCGGCTGCGCTGTGCCTGGCCCACCATTTCAATTATGCGCGACACCAACATCTCGGACCCTACTGTCTTTGCTTCCATAACGAAGCTGCCGCTACCGTTGAGCGTTCCACCAGTCACCGGGTCTCCTGCCGTCTTCTCGACCGGCAACGGCTCGCCTGTCAACATCGACTCATTCAGAGAGCTTCTGCCCTCGATAATTCTGCCATCGACCGGAACCTTTTCGCCCGGACGCACCCTGAGCCGATCTCCAACTAGAACCTCGTCGATGTCTACGTCAACCTCCCTACCGTCGCCGCCAAT
>CAYPBX010000515.1:675-2639 GCA_964409075.1 uncultured Candidatus Obscuribacterales bacterium | reverse complement strand
GATCATGCCTAGTCTCGTGGGCTCGGAGATGTGTATAAGAGACAGGCTTTATCAATTTGGACTAATGGGCTCGATTCTCGCCAGAGGCCTGTTTGCTCTGGAGGCGCCTCTGGTCGGTCTGCTTAATATTGGGGTTGAGGAGACTAAGGGCTGCGCCCCGGTGCAGGAGGCCTATCATATGTTCCGGGACAGCGAGCGCCTGAAGTTCTATGGATTCATTGAAGGGCGTGACTTTCCGATGGCCAAGGCGGATGTGGTGGTTACCGACGGCTTTACGGGTAATGTTGCCTTAAAAACGGCCGAGGGGATTGCCAACATGATTGCCCACATGTTGCGCCAGGAGCTTCTCGGTTCGGCGCGCGGCAAGCTGGGTTCCTTGATTGCCAAGCCTGCCTTTCAGTCCTTGCGGCGGCGTATCGACTACAGGGAGTCGGGCGGCGCGCTGCTTGTGGGTGTTAAAGGAGTATGCGTCATTGCCCATGGTGGCTCGAAGCATACAGCAATCAAAAATGCCATCCGCGTGGCCAGGGATATGGTGAGCGCAAATATCGTCAAACAGATTGAGTGGACATTGGGCCTGGTTGCTGCAGGGAGTCATAAGTGAACCTGCCGGTGGGAGCAAAGGTCACAGGCATCGGGGCAGCTGTCCCGGAGTCTGTTGTGACCAACAGGGATCTGGAAAAACTTTTTAACACATCCGATGAGTGGATCACCACGCGCACCGGCATACGGGAGCGACGTATCTCTAAGACCGAGAATGAGAGCGCGACCGGGCTTGCTGTTCATGCTGCCCGCGAGGCGCTCGAGTTTGGGCAGGTCGGCCCGGAGAAGGTCGATCTGGTAATTGTAGCGACCTCGACGCCCGATTTTCTCTACCCTTCCACCGCCTGCATGGTCCAGGGGCGGGTAGGGGCCCTGCGTGCCGCTGCCTTTGATCTCGAGGCTGCGTGTACAGGAGTGATTTACGCCATGTCGGTAGCCCAGCAGTTCATCGGCTCGGGTACGTACAGGACTGTGCTTATCGTGGGCGTCGACATCCATTCGCGTTTCATCGACTGGGAGGACCGCAACACGGCTGTGCTCTTTGGCGATGGTGCCGGTGCTCTCGTGATGGAGGCAACCCCCCAGAACGAGATTCTCTCAACCTACCTGCGCGCTGATGGCTCAGGCTGCCACCTCCTGACCATACCAAACACCGGCACCGCTTATCCGCATGCCGGCACCACACCGCCGGCGGCCATGCACAGGTTCCTGCAAATGAACGGGCGGGCAATTTACAATTTTGCCGTAAACGCTGTACCGGAAGCGGTGCGTTCAGCCTGTGCGCGGGCAGGCATAGGTGTGGACGAGATTGACTTCCTGGTGCCGCACCAGGCCAACCAGCGTATTATAAAGGCGGCTGCCGAACGGCTCGGTATGTCAGCCAAGCAGATTGTCAGCAATGTGGAGCAATATGGCAACACTTCGGCCGCCTCTATTCCGCTTGTTCTAAGTGACGCTCTTCGGCGCGGACAGGTGGTGCCACCGTCAAATCTCGCCCTGGTTGGCTTCGGGGGCGGGCTCACCTGGGGAGCGGCGATTGTGCGCTGGACTGCCTGCGATAGGCGTCAGGGCTTGATGGGGCAATAGGGGGTTTTGGTGAGCAGGCTGGCAGCATTGTTTCCCGGACAGGGCGCACAGAAGGTGGGCATGGGCCTTACGCTTTATCAGAGCTTGCCGGCTGCGGCCGAGACTTTCGAGCTGGTGGACCGGACCGCTGGGCGATCAGTCTCCCAGCTGTGCTTTGCTGGTCCTGAATCAGAGCTCACGAGAACCTCTAACACCCAGCCGGCAGTGCTGGCTGTTTCCCTGGCTGCCTGGATGAGCTATAAGGCCTCCGGCGGCCCGGATGCGGACTTCGTGGCCGGGCACAGTCTGGGAGAGCTGACGGCGCTGGCTGCTGTATCTGCTCTCAGCATGGAATC
>CAYPBX010000515.1:0-665 GCA_964409075.1 uncultured Candidatus Obscuribacterales bacterium | reverse complement strand
TCGGTTGTGCTCCTGGTTGAGCAACGAGCGGCGCTGATGGAGAGCTGCCTAGCTGGTGCCATGTCTGCTGTGATTGGCCTGGAAGTCGGGCGCCTGTCTGAGATTGTAGTTGCGGTGCGCGATGTTGTAGGACAGGTAGTGGTTGCCAATCTCAATACGCCCGAGCAGCTGGTTATATCCGGTGAGCCGCAGGCTGTGGAGCAGACGGGTCGACTTGCTCGCGCAGGCGGCGCCCAGGTAATCGAGCTGGCTGTAGGTGGTGCCTTTCACTCACCTTTGATGGCAGAAGCTGCTCATGAGTTTGCGAGCCTTCTGGATGGGGTTGGCTTTAGCGACGCCACTTCTCCTGTAGTCCAGAACGTCAGCGCCAGGGCGGCAAGTAGCGCTGCGCAACTAAAGGAGAATTTGAAAGCGCAAATGATAAGCCCGGTCAGATGGTGCGAGAGCATCGAATGGATGCTTGCCCAAGGAGTAGATACCTTTATAGAGATAGGCCCGGGAAGGGCGTTAGCTGGTATGGTGAAGAAGATTTGCCGGACGGCAACGGTCCTCAATGTGTTTGACGCGGTTTCGCTTGCCGAGACGCTGGCGGCTATAGAAGCAAGACAGGTTGCCACCTGAGCGCATCTCATCGCCTACCGGGGAAGTTCAGGCATTGGAGTGCT
>CAYPBX010000514.1:0-2654 GCA_964409075.1 uncultured Candidatus Obscuribacterales bacterium | reverse complement strand
CGTCGGCAGCGTCAGATGTGTATAAGAGACAGGCATGGAGCTGAGCACGGCCGCCCGATTGCGCTTGAACCCGATAGTGATTGTCTTCAACAACGCCAGCTACGCCATGCTCAAGTTTATCGACACTGACAGGGATTATTACAAATTGTCCCGCTGGGATTACGCCCGCCTCGCCTCAGCTGTCGGTGCGTGTGGCGGCACGGCAACCACCAGGTCCGAGTTCCAGTCTGCCCTGAGGGAAGCCCAAAGCTCAGAGCAACCGTATCTTATCGATGCGATAATCGCAGCCGATGACATCTCGCCAACCTTGAGGCGGCTCACTGATCACTTCGGGCAGAAGGTTCGGGCTGCAATTCATCAGTGACGGCAACAGTTTCTTAATCGCCACTAGTGTCTTTTTGCTTGGATTTTGACCGGCTCACACGCCAGGCGCACCAACACTACCGCCTGCCCACACTACCGCACACGCTGTCCTAGTGTCTTGCGCGAGGGCCCCGGGCAACACTCGCGCATAGGGCGTGCTTGCGGTACTGTGCGCAGTTTCCATAGAGCAAGCGACTTTTCCTATACTCTTATTATACATACATTTATATGGATGTCAATCAATCGATCACTTTCACTGTGAAAACGTACTGGCACGCTTCAAGGGGATGCGAAACCAGAAGGCCGCTCCCTGCCCTTCACGACTGTCCAGCCCGATATTGCCCCCGTGCTGCTCTACTATCGCTTTGCAGATGGCAAGCCCCAATCCGGTCCCGCCTTTAGCATACCTATCGGCCGGCTCCACCTGCTGGAAGCGCTCGAAGATGGCCTCCTGAAGCTTGAGCGGCACACCCCGACCGCGGTCGATAACTCTGACCAGGAGAAGCTGGCCTGACCGCGACACAGAGACAGTTACTGTTTCTTGCGGAGGCGAGAACTTGACAGCGTTAGACAGAAGGTTAATCACTACCTGCACCAGGCGATCAGCATCAGCTTCTGCGTAGATCTCCTCCGTTTGCTCGACCTGAATTGTGACCGCTTTATCACTGGCAAGGCTCCCGACTGCCTCTACAGAGCGCTCGATAATCTGCCCGACATCAACCTGGGAAAACTCCATATCCATGGCGCCTGCAGCAATCTTTTCAAGATCTAAAAGGTCGTTGGTCAGCCTCACCATCCTGTCGACGCTCCTTTGGGCAGCAGCAAGCGATGAACAGGCCTTTTCCGGCACTGGACCTAGTGCCCCTGCCTCGAGGAGTCCAAGCGTCCCCATGATAGAAGTCAGGGGAGTCTTCAGCTCATGCGTCACCATGGCCACAAACTCCCGGCGTATGCGATCCAACTCGTGACGAGCGGATATGTCGCGCATGGTGACTAATATGCGCTTGCCGTCCTTCGTATGAATCTCCCTTGCCACCAGCTCGACCGGGATCGTATGCCCCAGCCTGTGCTGAGCACGCATCTCCTTGATCCTGCCCAGCGGAACTGCGCCTGCTGATTCCTCCTCAGCATCCAGCTTTATCTGATAGCCAGGTGGAAAAAGCAAGGAAAGATGTGAGCCCTCAAACTCAACCTCACCCTGGTAGCCAAGCAGCTCTCCAGTCCTGCCGTTGGCAGTCTCGATTTTGCCGCCGGGGTCAGCAATGATAAGCGCATCGAATATATTCTCGACGATGGTGCGTATGCGCTCCTCGCTGGCTCTTATGGCAGCTTCGGCTTTCTTGCGTTCTGCCAGGAATCTCCTTAAAAGGTAAAGCAGAATCACCACCGTAAGCAGTATCAGAGCAACAACAATGACACCGTCGGCATGAATGATATCCCTCTGCAATATCTGCGCCCTGGAGAGCATCTCCTGCAGGGTAACCCTGCGTATCTGCACCAGCTCTGCTGAGAGGTAGTTGTCCCCATCATCAAGTCGAGCGAGCAGCCTCATTCTGGCCTTACTCTCCCCCAGCCTCTCCCTCTCATCTAGCACGAGCTTAAGGCGATCGGTCAGATGTCTGGCAACCAGTGTCTCAATCCGCGCGATACGTGCCTGCCACTCGGGTCCTTCGCGGGCTATCGGTCTGATGGAATTCAGAGCTCTTGCAGTCTCGGCAACAAGATCCTGCGCCCATTTCAGGTGCTGCTCACCACCGGTGCGTCCGTACCTGTATAGCTGCACCTCGGCAAGCGCAGAAACGGAGTTCAATGCGTCCGCGCCCTGGGCAAGGGCTATATGGTTGAAAAGCCAGTTTTTGGCCGCCAGAACATCAGAAAACCTTCTGAAGCTGTCCGCACTGACAAAGAAAAGCAAGAGGCTGACCAGGGCCAGCATCATGCCGATCAATGCCTCCATCGAGATGGCGAATCTTTTCATAGGCGAAAACGAGGCGGAGGCTGGCTCGAGTAGCTCCCATATTCCTTCCCGCTGCCATCATACCCGCTGCGCTGACAACTGAAGACCAGGACTTAATAAACCAGCCAACCTTTATCTGCCCCCGCATCGCCCTAAAGCAGGTATCCTGTACCGGCATGTCATACAGACTGGACGAGCGGTCTGGGTATTGAGGTTGGGACTTTGTCAACTGACAGAGACGGTCGCAGGCAAGTAAACCAGGCACTGCTTGTCGAGGGCAGCCTATGGAGAGCCATCTGGCTCATGTCCTGGCCGCTCCTTTTGACGACAGTAA
>CAYPBX010000513.1:0-2658 GCA_964409075.1 uncultured Candidatus Obscuribacterales bacterium | reverse complement strand
ACGCGTAAGATCGTCGGCAGCGTCAGATGTGTATAAGAGACAGCCCTCCATCCGGTAGACATTGCTCAGGTTGCCAAGCCAGATTGCTTCGCGTAGCGGGTCGCGGGCAGCTCGGGAGAGATCAAGCGCCGCTCGGTACTTTTCTGCAGCACCTTGATATTCTTGCTTCTCGAAAAGCACGTTGGCGTGGCTGCCGGCTGCCACCGCCTGTACCTTCAGGTTGCCTGTCTTGGCTGCTTCAGCGAAGGTACGATCATAGTGGTCGATTGCCTGCTCTGCCTGCCCTAACTCAGCCAGCGCCTGTCCGAGGCTCCCGAGCCAGATGGCACGGTTGGCACTCTCACCGCACCTGTTGAGAGCCTCGGCAAAGCACTCGAGCGCTTGTTCAGCAAACCCGCATTCCAGGTAGACAATGCCCAGGTTGCCAAAGGCTGTCTCTATCCCGGCTTTATCGTCAGCTTCAAGGGCTGCTGAGAGCGCCTTGAGGTAGTGATCGATGGCCCGGCTGCTATCCCCCTGTGCCCGCGCATCTTCTGCCAGGAGCTGGTGAGCCTGAGCTTCGACTGCAGGGAGTGTTTCGCTCAGGGCAAGCTTGAGGGACGCAGCCAGAGCCTGGCGGGCGCTATCTAGAGCCCCCAGATGTCTTCTGCTAAGCCCAAGATAGGTCAAGAGGACAGCTTCGGTCCGGAGGTCTTGAAGCTGCCTTGCTTTGTCGATGGCCTGTACATACGCTTCCTCGGCTGCTTGATAGTGGCCTTGTTGAAGCATCTCCCAGCCTTGCTTGCTGAGATGTTCAAGTTCTAATTGCAAGTCGGCCGCATTGACCGAGCTGTTACTCATCTGCTTGAAACCTCAAAAATGAGATCACCTGTTTGAGATGTACCACCGCAGTAGAGGCGGAAAACCGCTCGGGAGCGCAACAACAGCAAGCCACGGCTGACGGAATCTATCCATATGACAATCTTTTTGGACATTGGCTCAGCAGCGCCAGTCCTGAAGAGAGCCTAAAATCGACTGGACAGGGACCTTGTCTCCTCATAGGGAGGATAGACAAGAACCTCAGTTGGGCAAGCCAACCGACCAACCGGTCTCGATGCGACGACAGTCCAGCTAGCAGGAGCCTGCGCCACTTGTACGGCTTTCGGGCGAAAGCGATGAGTCGGGGCACAATGAGACATGCCTCCGACAGGGCTTAAGTAAGCGTAGCTCTGGAAGCCGGCTGGTCTGAGGCCGAGAGCCGACTGGCGCCTGTAGATTCCCGGGCTTGCCAGCCTGGGGGCAAGTGGCTGGCTGAGTGGCGCTCCCCAGGCAGGTAAAGCCGGCGGATGCTGAAAGCGGCCGTTGCGGATGAATTCGTTTAAGCTGTTGGCAGGAATCAGGTTGAGCGGAAACGGTGGCGGCCCGGGATCCTGCCTGTAGTAGGCGATGCTATCTGGTTGGGGAGAGGCAGGCTGGATCTTAAAGGCTGGCTCGGCTCCAAACTGAGCCTCAGCTGGTCCACCTGGATGATTCAGCTCGATGAGATGATCGAGCCGCTCCCTTTCGGCTTCCGAAAGGCAGGGTGCTGGAACTGCCTGACCGACAGCGTTGCCCTCGGTCAGCAGATCCTGAGGCTCGGGTATGGTAGCTCTAGGGCTTGCGCAAGGCCAGCCTGGAGGATAACTGTGATGGGTAGGTGGTGGTTCTGGGACGGGGCCCGGGGCTGGCGTGCCTGGCTGGGGAGCGGCAAGCTGCGCGGGCAACGGCTTGTGGGCGGGCAGTGAGGAGTCTGCATCAAAAGCAGCCTTTGCCTGGTTAAGTCCAGGGGCGCTCTTATCCTCTCCTGCCGGCAGCTTGAAGAGGTCCTGCCCTGGACTCATGGAATTACTTACCTGAAAGGCAGTAGCCAAGCCGGAAGGGACCGGGGGAGCGATATCGGTCGCCTCGAGTTCGTTCTGCCTGGGGAGCTTGCGGTGGGGAACGAATGGCCTCAACTGCCGTGCGCTTGGCAAAGGTCTTGCCGGGAAGTCTGCCTGGTAGCAGCTTTGGGCAGCTCCTCCGTCGCCCGCGCTCTCGCCACCAGTACCCACTTGCGGATATTCGCGTACGCCTGTAGGGGCGGATTGTATCCGCCCGGGCGTGTGCAACGCGCTCCTACGAGCGTTTGGGATCTTGTGCAAGTCGCTACTTGTCCAAGAAGTGTTTTGCATGGCTAGCGTTCGCCTGGAAAGCTGCGAGAGCGAGTCTCTGCCGGTAGCGAGGGCGTCCCGGGCGTCTCGCCTTGCTGGAAGCGTATCCGGTAGGGAGTAGGCTCTTTTGTTTGAGCGCTGTCTGCTTGCAGGCGTCTCTAGGGCGGCCAGGCTGAGCTTCACGAAATCAGCCTTGTCGGATACTGCTTTGCCTGCTGCATGGGCTACCACCGGCAGCGAAGCTGCAATCGGAACAGTAAGGAGAATCGCCGATAGTTTCATAATTTAAATTGGCCCGCCTCAAAAGCAATGCTGCTTGCTCCAATGCCGTGTGCTCCGACCCGGTTTTGCCTGGTCGCATCCAACCGCGTAAGCGTCTTCAATGTAAAAGATCCAGAGATCGACTGTCACTGGGAAAAGTACGCAAACCGGCAGCCCGCCAGGCAGACAAGCGATAGTGAGGGGGGAAGCTCCCATCGGAGCCGGTCAG
>CAYPBX010000512.1:0-2664 GCA_964409075.1 uncultured Candidatus Obscuribacterales bacterium | reverse complement strand
AGCGGGTCGACTCGACTGTTGTCATCTCAGTTACGGATACAGGCAAAGGCATCCCCCCGCAGGACCAATCCAAGCTCTTTCAGAGGTTCTGGCAGGCTGACATGAGCGGGCGCTACTATGCCAGTACCGGTCTTGGCCTGTATCTGTGCCGGAAAATAGTAGAGCTCCACGGAGGACGTATCTGGTGTCAGAGCAGGCCGGGCGAGGGCAGCACCTTTTCATTCACGCTGCCAGAGACGCGCCTCAAAACAGCTTGCACTCAGATGTAAGGGCGCAGGTGCTTAAGCAACAGATCGAAGACAATTGGAGCCATGAGCGCGCAGCTGGCAGGATCTCGCCTCTCCTGGGTCCCGTGCTGCGGGCAGGCCTTCCTCTTGTACTGCAGAACATCGCTCTCAAGGGACTGCATTATCTTCTCTGCCAGCCTCTCGCCGCTGTTCCCTGCATCCTGCTTGGTGAGAAGCTCGGTGACAATCTTCTTTGCTGTTGAAAGAGAGCCGCAGGCGCCCGGATCCTGCAGCCCCTTGAGGTGGTGCAGCCTGCCTGGCGGTGCCAGCCCGAACCTGTAGGCCGCATTGACCATGGCCGACGTGCAGTCGAACCCGTTGCTCATCAGCTGCTCGTATACAAAGAGGCGAGCAAGAGGAAATTCCAGTGCCATATTGTCTTCTGTCCCTGTCATCCTCAGGATCCTGTCTCCCGGCTGGTCCGGCAATCCTCCCTCCGGACTATTTGAGGGCAAGATCAGTCCAAAGGATGATTACCGGCCGATTACCTGTCTACACGGCTGCCGGCCTGGCACAGGCAAAGGCCTTGACACGGAGCCTAAATCGATCCTGGCTCCGTGCCGCGCCGGTAAGCCGCCTGGAACGCCAGGGTCGCTAGAGCCATCAACGCTCGGTACTGCACAGCGGCCGCGGTGACTCAGTTTCCTGGTACAAATTCTGCATTGAATATGCGAAAATCAGGCGGGTCAGCAAGAGTCAGGCGTCATAGCCGATATGGATGGTGTGGAAGAGCATGATGGCGACAGACGGGTCCTTTTCTCTAGTAGGTGTACCTATTGATTGTGTAGGCGAGCCCGGAGGCACGGAGCTGAGCCCCGATGTATTGAGACGCGAAGGGCTTACGGCAGCCCTTCAGGCTTGTGACTGTGGAGACATAGATGTGCGCATTGATTGCAACCTCCGTGACCAGGCAAGCGGCGTCATTGGCATTGAGAGCGTTTGCCGCACGACAGTTGCTCTTCGCCGAATGGTAAGCGATCTGCTCGCAGCAGGTCATCGTCCCTTCCTTGTCGGCGGATGCTGTACGGAGTTAATTGGTGCTCTGGCAGGAGCGAGAGACCACTTTGGTGCCGTTGGTCTCTTTTATCTCGACGGGCACATTGACTTGTACGATGGGAGCACGTCTCCGACAGGGGAGGCTGCCGATATTCCCGTCGCAACCGTGCTGGGCCATGGACCGGCAGAGCTTCTGGAGGTCATTGGACCGGGAGTAGTGCTGAAGCCGCAGCACCTGGCGTTGCTGGGCTACAGAGATCTCGAGGAGGCAAAGTCACTGGGATCTCTTCTTCCAGAGCAGTTTGAGCCGGCCATGATGCACTATGATGTGCAGGCAGTAAGAAAAGCCGGACCGAGAGCAATCGGTGAACGGGCCCAGAACGCACTGGCGAAGAATCCAGGCAGATACTGGATGCACATTGATTTTGACGTCCTCGATGAGGAGATCTTTCCCGCTACCGATTACCTCATGCCCGGCGGTCTTGAGTGGAGAGAGCTGACAGAGCTAGTCGGACCCGTAACAACGGACACGGCACTAATTGGTGTGTCAATAGCTTGCTACAACCCCGACAAGGATCCTGACCGAAAGTATGCTAGGCAGATCGTAAGTTGGTTTCACGAGCTCTTTTTGTTGAAGACGCCTGCAAGATCCGCACAAGGGTGCGGAGGATGAAGATTCATAATAGTATTTTGGCTCCTTGTTTTCAAGTCGGATCGCTGTGGATTACGCGCACGACTCCGTGAGAGCCGTCCACCTCCACGAGCGTTCCGTCCTTCCAGAGTCCGGTGGCGCCTGTGATGCCGCTGACGCAAGGCAGTCCGTACTCCCGCGCAACCAGAGCGCCGTGTTGAAGCAATCCGCCAACTTCCAGAATGAGCCCTGCTGCGTTTACAAAGAGTGGTGTCCAACCAGGGTCGGTCGCCCGGGCGACGAGTATCTCTCCGTATTCAAGCGGTTTTTCGTCCGGACTCGAGAGGACCTTGATCTTTCCTCTTACTACCCCGGTAGATATAGGTGTTCCTAATATTGATCCGCCATCCGACACCTGAAGCGATGGGCGGATTATCTCTCCCCGTGAATCGATGAGACTCGGAAGCACCGGTACTGCTGCCAGCTTGTCGGAGCCGAGACGGTTCGTTCGACCCAGGGCTTCGAGATCCTCATTGCTGCTAGAGGCGTAGGTTTCAATGTCATCCAGTGTCAGATCAAAGATCTGCTCCCGACAGGTGAGCTGACCCTGCTCTATTAGCCTGTCGGCAAGCGTCAAGACATGGTGGCGAAAGATATCGAGGACGAAGATGAGGCAGTATTTGTGCAGCTCTCTACAACCTCCCAGTACTACCCATGGACGGTAGAGATTTTTGACCCGCCTCATTCGAT
>CAYPBX010000511.1:0-2666 GCA_964409075.1 uncultured Candidatus Obscuribacterales bacterium | reverse complement strand
AGATTGCCGTGGACGACATCTATGAAGACATCCCATACCCGGATACAGACAAGCCACACCTGGAAGTGCGCGAAGCCTCCCAGGCAGAGAATTATCTCGCCGACGACGAGCTTGACTGGTGATACCGCACCCACGACCTCGCAAGAGCCCCACATCAATCCTGTAGCCCTTGCCTATCGTCTTGCACCCTCTTCCTCTTCAATCGTCTGTGTTTACCTTTAATGCTCCCCGAGCGAGAGGGTGTCGATCCTTTTTTATATAGATTAGTCCACTGAATGGTGTGGGGGCGTATATCGACATCGGCTTGACAGGACGGTCTCCAAGTACCATCCTGGTAGACAGACATGCAGACGGAGGCTGAGGGCAATCGACGAGCCTTTCGATCTTCTGGAATATCAGCGGCAAGCGCGTGAGTTGTGTTGCCCGAAAAAGCTGTTTGAGCTCTGGGAAGAGATTTGTCGGCTATATGAACGTCATGAGATTGGACGCTACGAATTGGATGAGATGAAAGAGGTAATCTGGCCGAACCTTCGCGCGCTCTCTTCGCTCAGAAAGGCCGTCAATGAGACGCAGGGATCTCGAAGCTCCTCGGGCAGGTCTCATCGCAGGCGAGCCAACTAACCAGGTAGCACCTCAACCAGGGCGTGAGCATACCGGTCCTGCTACGCCTGGCGTACAGATCATGCCGATCTGCTGGCAGATCGTGGAAAATACGATATGTGGAACACGTCGCGGCTAAAATTCGTCTGCGACCTCGTATGCCTTGTGTAAGCTCTCTGCCCGGCACCGCAACTTGAGATTGAGATTCATCCTTACAGTGCTATTAGCCGGACTTCTCGGGGCGTGCCTTGAGGCACGCTGTCAGCCGGCAGCAGACTGGGAGGAGGAGGATCTCTCCCCCTACAGCCATCTCTCCAGGAGCCGAACAAGGCATAAACACCATGAAGATCCGCGACCCGCACCTGCTTTCCGGAAGACACCTGCTGAGCCGGCTCTGGAGACAACAGATGAGGCTATAATCCGGCAGAGTTCAAGTTCTGAGGGCACAGCGCCGCTCCTGCACGGCAATATCGAGAAGACAGGACTAAACGAGTTGAGGGGCAGCGGGCGCATTCAGCTTCCGGGATCCACGCAAGCACACGGGCAGACCGCGTACGCCACGCAAAGGCTACGCGCGGCCCCGCCGTTTGTGCCGCCAGTGAAAAGCTCGGTCCCGCCACGAGCCTTCCGAGCCTGGCTGGAGGCAGCACACCGGGAGTTTGCCCTGAGCACGTCTGAACTGAGCAGGGATCTAGTCGTTGATGTTAAGGGTCAGTGGGACAAGGCAGGAACAGCGCTCAAAGCACTCGGTATCAAGCACACAAGCATCAGGCCTTCCAGGCTAGCTTATTATTCGCTAGACAGAGCAAGGGTCGTTATCGTTAACTGCCCTGGCGAGATCAAACGGGAGGAGTTGCAGAAGTTGAGAGATTTCGTTACGCAGGGCGGGTATCTAATCTCGACCGATTGGTCGCTAGATAACGTTATAAAAATGGCGTTTCCGGGCTTCATCGAATGGAACAGAGGAGAGACCAGCTCCTCCATGATGGATGCGGTAGTGGTGACTCAAGATCCAGAGATTACAACCGGAACCGTGCCTTATGCCGGCTGGAAGGTGGACAGGGAGAGCCACACAGTCAGGGTGGTACGTCCCACCATGGTCGATGTTCTCGTGCGCAGCCGGAAGCTTGCAGCCAGGGATGATCCCGATCGTCTCGGTATTCTGGCGGTAACCTTCAGGTTCGGCAGGGGCAGAGTATTACATCTGGTCGGGCACTTCGACAACAACTCCAGCCTTGCCTTCAGAAACATGCTGCCTGATCCAGCTCCTCAAATTGGCATCAGCCTGCGCCAGGCAATCGCAGCGAACTTTGTAGTCTCAGCGCTCAAGCCCGACAACAGGCAACAACCACCTCCAGTGCAAAAAGCAAAATAGACTCGACAATCAGCAAGCACTGATCGCCGGCTGCCTTAACTGCTATCACGGATTGGTCAATCGATCAACCAGCGCCTGCAGCTCGGCAGGATCGTACACCGGCTTCGAGCAGCGCTGATTGGAGCAGGCAAATGCTGCGGCCCTGGGCAGGTCAGGAAACTCTACATCGTTGTTGGGCAGCGGCCCCTCTCTGGTATCAAACCACTCAACACGCTTGTAGGCAGCCGGATAGGCGATGGCTGCTGAAAAAAGGCGAGCGGCCACCGCATCATCCTTGCCACCAACCACTGTAATGTGGGTTGGCTCGCTTGCCAGCTCGGCATCAGCCAGAAGCACTCCAGCCACCAGATAACGTCTTTCCTTGGCGATATCTGGTGTGGCCAGATATCGCATGGCCTGGGCTGCCATCTGCCTGTATTTTTCCTGCCCGCTATAACGGTAAAGCAGGTTTGAGAACCTTGCCATAGCAATGTTCTCATCCAAATCTGGCTCCGGCGCGTGCACGGCCTGCCGTTGCAAATCGGAGGTGACATAGCCAGGCAATCTGGTGGGAGCACTGGATGCGTCAAAGTGCTGAGAAATAAAATCAGCTGCAGAGCTTGCCCGTGTAAGCCAGGCTCTATCGCCTGTCGCCGAGTACAGATTAAGATATGCTTCTCCCATAGCTAGAGTATCACCAAGGTATGGCCCG
>CAYPBX010000510.1:0-2666 GCA_964409075.1 uncultured Candidatus Obscuribacterales bacterium | reverse complement strand
CGGTGGGGGCGAGGTCGTCTACAACAGTCAACTCGACCACGCTCAAGTACAGAAAGTCTGCCGGGTAAATGCGGAATCCAGGCAGCTTCTGGCGCGCGCAGTGACACAATTCGGGCTGTCGGCGCGCGCCTACGATCG
Source organism: uncultured Candidatus Obscuribacterales bacterium (assembly GCA_964409075.1). Taxonomy (GTDB): domain Bacteria; phylum Cyanobacteriota; class Vampirovibrionia; order Obscuribacterales; family Obscuribacteraceae; genus CAYPBX01. The sequence continues at coordinate 2,528 of CAYPBX010000510.1, read as the reverse complement.
CGTGCTCAGGCTGTCCAGGACCGTCGCCGATATCGAGGGAGCAGAAGCTATTGAAACACAGCATGTGGCAGAGGCAATCAGATACAGAGTTCCGAAGGCACACGCAGTGCTCTAGTTATCAACCATTCCCCGAATCGGACGCTTCGCGGCGCCCTTGCGCCGGGCAGCTTGCTCTGGCAGGCTAACCTGGCTCTAATTTCGTCCAGCTTACAATCAGCAGCACCAGTTGTGGTAGGTTAGCTTAAGCGTCCTATATCAACGGCATTGATCCTGACCGCCGAAGAACTCCTCGTGGAGTTGTTTGACAGCTCTATCCGCATCAGACCCGTCAACGACAAGCGAGAGGTTGATCTCGGACGCGCCACCTGAGATCATCTCGATATTCACATCGGCGAGCGCTTTGAACACGGAAGCAGCAATACCGCTCACCTGACGGAACTGGTGCCCGACTACAGTTATAATCGCAACCCCAGTTCTGACCGTGACTTGTCCGAATTCACCAAGCGCTGACTCCAGCTCGGAAAGCCTGTCTGTACGATCGATGGTCAACGCCACCGAGATCTCAGAGGTCGAGATCAGGTCGATCGGAATTTTTAAACTGTCGAAGACAGCAAACACTCGGGCCAGAAAACCGTGTACCATGAGCATTTTTGGAGAGGTGATAAAGACTGCTGTTATCCCCTTTTTTGAAGCAACGGCACGCACAACCTCTCCTGAGGGCACGAAGGCACGGATGAGTGTGCCCGGCTTTTCAGGACTGAGACTGTTGAGGATACGCACAGGAATATTATTCTCGACAGCCGGCTTTATCGTCATCGGATGCAGAACTCGCGCTCCGAAGTATGCCAGCTCTGAAGCTTCCTGAAAGGAGACTTCCGGCAGCACCCGCGCTTCCGGTATCAGCTTCGGATCGCCTGTCATTATGCCATCCACGTCTGTCCAGATCTGTATTTCCCTGGCCTGGAGCGCCACTCCTATTAGTGTGGCCGTGTAATCCGATCCGCCACGCCCTAATGTTGTTATGGCACCGTCTACGGTAGTGCCCACGAATCCCTGAGTTATGTACAGGCGGCCACTGCCTTCTGACTGGACGCAAGCCTGACGGGTGCGCGGGATAAGCTGCTCCCAGATCGGGCTGGCCTTGCCGAAGTTGTCGTCGGTTATGATTATCTGCCGCGCATCGATCCAGCGACAGGAAGGCTCTTCCTGGCTGATCAGGCTGGCAAGTATCCTGGATGAGAGTAGCTCTCCCAATCCTGATACTGCATCCAGTGAGCGGGCAGAAAGCTCTCCCAGATAGGCTATTCCTTTGTAGAGTATTGCCAGTCTCTCAATTTCAGCTTCGATCTCTCCCAGCAATTTGGCGGAAGCTGATTGGTCGGCCTGCCCGAACAGCCGCCTGATTGTTCTTATGTGCAGATCCCGTATGGAGGCAACCTGTGCGCATGCCTCGTCCAATCTGCCGGCAACCGCCAGATTTGCGCCGCCGATAAGCGCATCGGTTATTCCTGCCATGGCTGATACCACAACCACGACGGTCTGATAACCTTCCAGATGATCGCACGCCAACTTGGCTACCCGGCTAATGCGCTCGGCATCGGCCACGGACGTGCCGCCGAATTTCATTACCAGCATAGGCCTGTCCTTACGCCTTTCGGTTCAATGCGTGTTGCCGCTTGACGGACTACCGCCTCCAGAGCTCCCCGCCCAGCGATCGAACCTTGGACTCCAGGCACTCGTAGCCGCGGTCAAGGTGTTTGAGACCGGTTATCTCGGTCACACCCTCAGCACCAAGTCCTGCAATCACAAGCGCTGCGGCGCAGCGGATGTCGGTAGCCCTCACTTCGGCTCCCATCAAGCGGGGCACCGCCTTGATCACAGCGGTGTTGCCTTTAAGCGAGATGTCCGCGCCCATCCGGCGCAGTTCAGCGGCATGCATGAAGCGGTTTTCGTAAATTGTCTCCGTGATGATGGAGGTACCGTCGGTCGAAGCCAGGACAGCGGCAATAGGGGCCTGTAGATCGGTAGGAAAGCCCGGGTAAGGCAGCGCCGTAATATCAGTCGCTCGCAAGAGCCCGGCGGTGCGCACGCGCATTGTATCCGGTGCAAATATGGAGACCTCGGCACCCATCTCGGTTACCTTGCTGATCAGGGAGTAGAGGTGGTGCGAATTGACCCCTTCGATAGTTATCTCGCCGCGCGTGGCCATTGCTGCCAGCAGATAAGTGCCTGCTTCCAGACGGTCCGGGATGGTGTCGAATATAGCCCCACGCAGGGAGGATGGGTCGACCCCCTCGATGGTGATCTCGTAGGTGCCTGCTCCGTAGATCCTGCAACCCATGGCATTGATGAAATCGGCCAGATTGACGATTTCAGGATCCTGGGCTGCGTTCTCTATGACTGTCTGCCCGTCGGCCAGCGCCGCTGCCAGCATTATGTTCTCCGTGGCACCATTGGAGGGGCGGTCCAGGTAGACCTTGGTACCAGTCAGCCTGGTGGCTTCAGCATATACATAGCCTGTCTCTTAT
>CAYPBX010000509.1:0-2671 GCA_964409075.1 uncultured Candidatus Obscuribacterales bacterium | reverse complement strand
TGTCCCTTTTGCATCCTCAATTCAACCCTTCTCTCTTCAAGGGCAAGGTCGTTCTTGTCGGCTCGCTTCTTACCTCGCGCAGGGGCGATCCGCTCAAGGTTGACACCCCGCTTTCCCGGGATGTTCCTGCTGTCAAGGTACAGGCTGAGGCTGTGTCCACCCTCTTAAACGGCGAGCAGATTTATAGTTTTCCGCGCCACATAGCCAGACACTTTCTGCTTCTCTTTGGTGCCATCTTTGGCTCTCTGGCGTCAGCTCTGCGCATGCTGCCCCGTACCGCGTGCCTGGCGGGCACGGCACTTTTTCTTCTGGCTTGTGCGCAGGTAGCCTTTCAGGCCTTCGATGTGGCTCTACCGGTGGTGCCGCCCCTGGCGATCCTCTTCGCCTGCTTTGTTGTTGGGACTGTCATCTTTCTGGACACCGATCTGCGCTTGCGGAATCGCGAGCTGGCAGAAGCCAGGAGGTCGATGCAGCTGCGAGCCGAGACGGAGCGCCAGAGGATTGCCGAGGATCTCCATGACGAGACCTTGCCGGCACTGTCGGCAGTGGCAAGGATGGCTGATACCCTCGCCAGAGGCACCGAGAGCAATCCGCTGCCGGGGCAGATGCGCAACAAGCTGGATCTGGCAGTCACTGAGATGCGGCGGGTGATCAACGATCTCCACCCCTCGGTGCTCGAAACGATGGGCTTCGTCCCGGCCCTGGAGAATCTCCTGGCCATCCTCGCGCGGGAGACTGACATCGATACCGAGCTTAGCAACGGTGGCAGGCATGACGATTACGATCTGCCTATGTTTGCCAAGCTGCAGCTCTACAGAATAGTTCAAGAGGCCTTGAACAACGTGCGCAAGCACTCCCAGGCCTCCAGAGTGGCTGTTTCCATCAGAGAGCAGAGTGGGCGGCTGATGCTCTCTGTCGCCGACAACGGTCGAGGGCTGCCTGCATCAGCAGCCCGGCTGGATGCGCATGGACTTGTAAACATCAGGCAGAGAGCTCAGCTGATCGGGGCCCAGGTCAGCTGGGGCAAACCGCAGCTGTTTCCCAGCGGCTGCGAGCTAAGCGTTAAGATTGACTTATCGAGAGATTTGGGGACAAAGGAAGGATCATGACCATACTCATTGCCGATGACGAGGTTAGAGACCGCACCTGGCTCAGGGAGCTCCTGGAAAGAAACATTCCCGGGCAGGAATCGATCCATGAGGTCGGTGACGGGCAGGGGGCGATCGATGCTGCCGAGCGCTTGAAGCCTGACCTGGCCTTTCTGGACATCAAGATGCCGGGACTCTCCGGTATCAGAGCTGCCGAGAAGATCCTCCACAAGCTGCCTCAAACCGGCGTGATTATCCTCTCAAACTTCTCCGACGAGGTTTATGTACGGCAGCTCTGGAAGATTGTGCCGCCGGATGGCGTCTTCGGCTATCTGCTTAAAAACGCCTCCGACGAGCAGGTGGTTGAGGCAGCCAGAGCTGTGCTCGATGGCGATTGTTGGATTCACCCTGGAATTGCCAGAGTGATTCAGCGCACCCAGAACCGTGCTACATCACTGACTAACGCAGAATATGAGGCACTGGTGTGCATTGCGCTGGGGTTTACCGATCATGCCATCGCCGGCAAGCTCTATCTGACCGAGAAGGCGATTCAGTCGAGACTGAAGTCGCTCTACTCGAAGCTCAATATCCCCAGCCGGGGTGAGGCCCACGATACGGAGTTCAATCAGCGCTGCCGGGCGGTTTATCTGGCTTTCTGCCGCGGTCTCATCAATCAATCTGAGCTTGAGGAGTGGGAGAGGCGGCTGTTCAAAGGCGAAGCCTAAAGAGTGTGTGTATGTCTAGTCTTGTCAGGCTAAGGTTAATTTTCTCAATCGCCCTTGCGGCGACGATGGTTCTGCTACCCGGTCTCATGGCAGCGCAGACGGTAGACCAGGGACCGACGGCAAGAGAGCGTGCCTCATTGTCAGCGGCTGTCTCCCCCCCGCATGTCGGTGTGAAGCTTCTGGAGGATATCTTTAACCGGGTGCGCAACTCCCCTCAAATTGCCATGGCGAAAAAACCGCTTGCCCTGCAGGGCAAGGAGGGGACCTGCTGGGATGCCAGGGGACCGACGGACTACAGCCTGGCCATTACGCCGAAAGCCCAGTCACCATCGGCTCTCAAGGTTGAGAGTGCGCCGGCGCTGGCGCTTCTGCCTGGCTCAGGGGCAGACCAGGGCTGGCATCCACAGGCATCTCGTGTTTTGACACCGCGCACACGCCAGGGCTACGGCACACCGCAGTACCAGGGCTGGGATGGAGAGAGATTTAGACAGACGGTGCACCAAGGGGCAGCGCGAGACAAGGCGCATTCTTTTGACAGACGTTCTCAGCGGCAACAACAGCAGGCAGGCGGGCAGGGCGTATGGGAGCGCAAGGAAGATCTAGCCTCTGACTCGCTGGCTAAAAAGCACGAGCTTAATCTGAAAGCAGCAAGCGAGCCTCGGCAAGCTATGCCGGCCGGGGCGCCTGCGCCGGGCCTGGCTGAGTCGGGAGGCGGATTGTACAGCGCTCTGGAGAAGCTGTCCGATCTGACAGGCAGTCTCAACAAGGCAAGTCCGCCCAGCAGGGGTCTTCAATCTGGTGTCCAGCAGAGCCAGAGCGGGCAAGCAGAGCAAGGCATTTCGACTTCCGGCGCATTTG
>CAYPBX010000508.1:0-2672 GCA_964409075.1 uncultured Candidatus Obscuribacterales bacterium | reverse complement strand
CCCTGGAGCATAGTCGATAAATTGCGCACGAACCAAAAGCATACGCAAGCTAGCTGGTCAGACCAGGTCTGGAGGTAGGGATAAAACCTTGAGCAGGCGTGCTGATTACAACCGCTCGGCAAGCCTTCCGAAATCGGTCTCGCCGACGGTGCGCCTGGCTGGCTGTGCATTTGTCCTCGCCTTCCTGCTAGCCTCGCCTGCCGTCAGCACCTATGCAATCCCCGGCAGCAGCGGCCCAGAGGCAATGAGATCTGTCGACAACTTGCAGGTGGGCGATTCTGCCCCTGATTTCCAGCTCACGACTTTCGACAGCAGGACGATGGTACGCCTGTCAAGCCTGACTCCCCAAAAACCGGTAGTGCTTATCTTCGGCAGTTATACCTGACCCCCTTTTCGGAGCCAGGTTGGCTCTCTTGAGAATATTTTTCGCCGATACAAAGATAAGGCGTATTTCTTCGTAGTCTATATCAGGGAGGCACATCCTTCCGACGGCTGGGTCGTCGGCCGCAACGTGCGCGAAGGCATTGCCGTACCGGACCCAAAAAGCTATGCCCAGAGAGCCTCGGTGGCTGAAGGAGCCTGCAGCCGGCTGAATATCCAGATCCCCTGCCTTGTAGATTCAATTGATGATGCCGTCAACAGAGCATACGCAGCCTGGCCGGATCGCCTGTATATCATCAGCAGCGACGGACGCATCGCTCTCAAGGGCGAGCGCGGACCCTGGGGCTTCGCGCCTTCCATTCGGCAGGCAGATCAGTGGTTGTCCAGGCTGTAGCGCCTGCAGGCTCGCCGCCAGGCCGATATCTGCCGCCGACCTGCCCCATCGCTACTATCTTTATGTATATCAACATCGAACCAGTTAAGTAATAGATAAAGTTCACTGACAACCTCAAAGAGTATCGGACAATATGAGCGATCGTTGGCTATGGTAGATGAGTTCGCAGGCAAGCAATGACCATGCTGGAGTCCCTGAAAGACAGGCAGGTGCTCTCAGACCAGCCGCCGAACCGCACGGGCTGGCGTGAGCCGGGAAAGGCTCTTTTGTTGTCGCTTCTTCCAGGACTGGGGCAGCTCTACAACGGTCAATTCTCCAAAGGAGCGCTCTTTCTTTCCGTCACGGCAGCAAACCTGGTCGGGCTTCTATTCCTGGCTTTTCCGGGCATACTGCTTGCCTGGATGGCTCAGCTGGCGAGACACCATCAACTTGAGATCAACACCACCTTCCTGGCTGTCCTGGGTCAGGGGTTGGAGAGTAAGGCAGTGCTGTGCTTCTGGGGGCTGGCTGTACTCTCTTTCGTCATCTATGCAGCCCAAGAAGCCTATGACACTGCTTGCCAGTCTTTGAGGGAAGACATATATGGCTCGGCTGCAAGAGGCATTTATCCGGAGCTGTGCGAAACTACAAGTGGCTCTTACCTCTTTCATCTTATGGCCCTAGCCTCATGCCTCATTGCGGTATTATTTCTGGTGGCACCGGAGCCACCGCGGCAGCAGGTAACAGAGATAGAATTGGTCGAGCCGGAGCCAGAGCCCGAGCCGCCTCCGCCTCCGCCGCTTCCCAGGGCAGCAAAACCGGTGCGCTCGCCACCGCGAACTGTCATGCCCAAGCCCCCACCTGTTCTGCCAGAGCCACCCTTAACTGTGCCGGATGCGCCACCCTTGCCCGCTATCCCGCTCCCGCAGCCTGTATCTGATAGTGCTTCCGACGGAGAGCCTGGCTGGTCAGCAGGGCAGGAGGGTGGCGTACCTGGCGGCGTGCCGGGCGGAGTAAAGCAGGAAGTAGATTTCAGCTCCTACCTGGCCGAGATGCAGCGGCGGATTAAGCGGGCCTGGCACCCACCCAAAGGCAACGAGTCCAAAACAGTCACCTTTAAATTCAAGGTGTCGAGTGACGGCAGCGTTGCCCGCATTAGACTGGTGAAATCATCCGGTGTGACCATCACAGACAATGCCGCCAAGGTAGCAATCGAACAGGCCGCTCCCTTCCCGCCTCTGCCGCAGGGGGCACCGGAGGAAGTAGACATCAGGTTTACCTTCGACTACAACATCTTCAACGGCACCAGGGCAGCCAGCTTCTGGTGAACGTCTCTGCCGCTGCCCAACTAATGCAACGGCATTCAGCCTCGACCTCAATGCCATCGACCTGCCACCGGCGGCACCGCCTCAGGTGCTAACATACAGCAGGCGCCTTGAAGCTCCAGACGAGAGCACGAGCTAGTGTGCTGTCCTGTTAATCTCCTTAATTAACGAACGGACTCATGGATGATTTCAAGTGGGACATAAACGTGCCAGATCTTGACTAAATTTGGAACGTATAGGTAAACACTTGTGCCGTTGTAGCGCTACTGTTTACCTTTACGCCCCACTTGATTTGGTTGCTAGATCAATCTTGCAGCAGCTCCGGATAACACAAGCAATTTACGAGACAGTACACTAGCGGGGAGTCGACCCGGCTGTGACAGACAATCGCTCACGCCTCTCCTGGCTTAAACAGATCCTCTACGGCAGCAAGTCAGCGGCCCGCACCTTAGCGCTTTCTCAATGGGTCTTCTTGAGGCTTCTGGGAGTTGTCTATCTCATTGCTTTTCTCTCCTTTGCCGTGCAGTATCGCGGGCTTATCGGTTCAGCAGGGATTCTCCCGGCAACCGAGTTCCTGGCACAAGCCTCCGCCG
>CAYPBX010000507.1:0-2679 GCA_964409075.1 uncultured Candidatus Obscuribacterales bacterium | reverse complement strand
TTGCTCTATCAATGTCAGGGAAAATACACCCAGGCTGAGCCACTCCTCAAGCGTGCTTTGGAACTGGAAGAGAAAAATCTGGGACCACTGCATCCGCACGTGGCAATGTCGCTTCACAATCTGGCGACACTATATGCAAGCCGCGGCCAGTACATACAGGCTGAAACCCTGTATAAGCGTGCTCTGCAAATCTACGACAAGAAGCTGCCACCAGACGATCCCCTCGTAGCTACTTCTCTCAACAGTCTGGCTATGCTATATGAGAACCAGGGCAAGGCAGACCTGGCCATTCCCCTTTTCATGCGCGCCTTGAAAATACAAGAGACCAAGCTCGCGCCAGACCATCCCGACCTGGCACTAACCATCAACAATTTGGCGGTCCTGTACCATCACCAAGGCAAGTATGCTGAGGCTATGCCGCTCTATGAGCGCGCTCTGCAAATATGCGAAACAAGGCTCGGACCAGAGCATCCGCATGTGGCAATCATTCTGGGAAGCTACGCCAAGCTTCTGCACGACATGAATCGCCAGGACGATGCAGAAAAGCTAGAGGAACGTGCCCTGGCGATCAAAAAGACCCTGCCTGGCTCCCTGTCCATCGAGCTTCCCAGAGTCAAGGCCCTCTCGAACCAAACGGCTCCTGCACGCAACGCGCGGATAACAGACAAGTGGGCGCTTATAATAGGCATAAACGAATTCCGCGATCCGCAAATTCCGCGACTTACTTACGCAGTTAAAGACGCAAGAGATATCGCCGGATTTCTTGTTCGCGAAGCAAATTTTGCGCCCGATCACGTAAAGCTCCTGCTGAATGAAGAGGCGACACGCGAACATATCGTCAGCGCTATCGACGACTGGTTGCGACGACTGGCGCGAAAGGATGACATTGTGGTCATCTATCTCTCTACCCACGGTTCTCAACCCATGCAGGAAGCCAGCAACACCAACTTCATCGTCACATACGATACCGCCTCAAGCAGTCTGTCGACCAGGGGCATCCCCATGCAGTGGCTCACCTCGATTATCGAAAATGAGGTCAAATGCGACCGGGTTCTGCTGGTACTGGATGTCTGTCATAGCGGCGCTTCGGCAGCAGATAAAAAGGGTCTCTTGCGAGAGACAAGCTTTGATATTGAATCGGTTCAGGTAGGCAAAGGACAGATAGTCATATGCTCCAGCCAGCAGGATCAATCATCCTACGAGTCAAAACGCTATTCCAACAGCGTGTTTACTAACTATCTGATTGACGGGCTCAGACGCAATAGGACTATTAGCGACGCCTTCAACCAGCTCATCGTAAAGGTAGAGGATGAGGTTCTACGCGACCGGGGACTGGAGCAGACACCCAAAATGGTGCAATACTGGCAAGGTGATGACATGACAATCGACCTCAAGCCATCCTCTCCAAGATCATCGGATCTGGCTGCATCTGTCCACAGCGAAGATTCCTCTGCCAATTGATCCGATTGCCAGTGACTATCTCATTGGCCTATACGGACATCTTTTGTGGCAGCCTCACCCAGCCTGGCGTCGGCGGCGGGCCGGGGAATCTGCCGGAGAATGCATGAATGGCCTTGCCGGCATTAAGAATGGAGCCGATTGTCGGTTCGTTCTCCCCTGCGTCCTGGGCTTCCGCCGCCATCTGAACCGAAGCTGCGACAGATGCGGAGGCCAAATTGCGATGGAAAGGATCTTGAGAGCGCGAACTCGCGCCTACGGCAATGCCGAGCGAGTCGTCAATTACTTCCCTATCAATCTGTGTTTCAGAAACAATGGTGATGAGATTATCTGGTGTGGCCCCCTCAGGGCTGTTCTCATAAAAGGCTACGATGTCCTGCCACACCGGCAGATCGATCTTCTGCCGGGATTTGAGCTCGACTACGCGCTTACCATCGATAATCGTGTCCTTGATATTGCCTGCATTAAGATCAGCAATCAACCATCCGAGATTGCTATCACCATATATAGCATCAGCGATCCCGGTCAGCGTATCAGTGGCTGCCACTATATGGGAGGGACGTCTCAAAACCCCGTACACTATGCCGCCCGGCTTCTCTTTATCCGGACAATCATCGCTCCCTATACCCGAACTGCCGGCTCTGTTCCAGCTGTATTCCTTGCCTTTAAGAGAAACAGCATCTCCGGGCCGATGGTACTCATTCAGCACTGATCCATCAAGCAATATTGTTTGACCTGTAATGATACCGTCTTCGGACAACTCTCTTTCCGACAATCGATCCTTCCGTACTCGTGCGGTTCCGGCCGCCACCAGGATAGCCGCAAGGGCAATCTCAGCACCGGTAAATGCGCGCTTGCCACCTGAGGCCGATAGCAAATTCCCTCTACCGATACCAGTTCTGGTGCTACCTATCTGCGTCCTGTCGGCAGCCTGTCCTACACGCCATGTGGTCCGCGTGCCACCAGTGGTATCATTGCCCGACCTGCCTGGCTGCAGCATGGTGCCAGCCACATCGCCAGATGGCCACGGCGGGGAGAAGATACGCACCCAACCCCAAGAGAGCCACTCCCGCGGTGTACACCAACCGGAGATCTGTCGGCTTGTCCAGCGTGCTGACCGGCAGCGCGACGACGGCCAAAATGAACAGGCAAAACGCCCAGACGCCAAACAGGACCAGCCCTTGCCGGCCGCGTCGCAGAACCTCTCGCATCGGCCCGACG
>CAYPBX010000506.1:2013-2684 GCA_964409075.1 uncultured Candidatus Obscuribacterales bacterium | reverse complement strand
GATCGCCTCCAGACCGTGCAAGATTCTTGTTCTGCTCCTAGCAGACAGGCAAGCCTGAGATCCTTGCGCTGACTCCTCTGCGCTACCGGTCCCTTTATATATTGCAAATATAGCAGAAGCACTTTTAGCCCGGCAGGACTCCTGTCTCCTGGTCATGCGCACTGCCCCGCCTGTGCTGCCATTGAAACTGCCACTCCGGCTTGAGTATTCTGTCTTGGGTGTTGAAACAGAGACCGGGAGTGAGGCTGGCTGCCTGACGCTGGCGTTGTCCTTGAATGTTGGCGGCTTTGTTGCCAGTAGTGCCCGGCAAGGCATAAATCTGCTACAAACAGATAGACAGGGCAAACGGGAGGCCGGTTTATGACTTCGACACAGACGGCCGGGCACGCCGAAAGGCTAGCCGACAATGCGCTTTCCGACAGCATCGCCATTCTTGATTTCGGCTCCCAGTACTCGCAGCTCATAGCCAGGCGGGTTCGCGAGGTCAATACCTACTGCGAGCTTCTGCCCTATGGCATAACGGCTGCAGAGCTCAAGAGGCTGCATCCGAGGGGGATTATCATCTCCGGCGGTCCGGCGAGCGTATACGAGCCGGCGGCGCCGCGCTGCGATCAGCAGATCTGGAAGCTTGGTATTCCAGTTCTGGGAGTCTGTTACGGCATGCAGCTCAT
>CAYPBX010000506.1:0-2003 GCA_964409075.1 uncultured Candidatus Obscuribacterales bacterium | reverse complement strand
CCCAGGATCTGGGCGGCAGGGTTAAGAGCTCAGATGTGCGAGAGTTCGGACGGGTAGCACTCAGCATCGTGCGCCACGGCAAGTTTTATGCCGGGCTGGATGCGGCGATTGAAAGCTGGATGAGCCATGGGGACAGCGTTGCCAGCCTGCCGCCCGGCTTTGCCGTCACAGCCAGGACGATGGCGACCCCGGTGGCAAGCATCGCCGACGAGGAGAGGCACCTCTATGGCGTGCAGTTCCACCCTGAAGTCGTGCATACCAGAGGCGGTCAGCGCATCATCGAGAACTTCGTGGTTGAGATCTGCGGCTGCTCGGGCAGCTGGACGATGGCTAAGTTCATTGACGAGGCTATCTCCCAGGTAAGAGGCAAGGCAGGCAAGAAAAGGGTGCTGCTTGCGCTCTCCGGTGGTGTCGACAGCTCTACCCTGGCCTTTCTGCTCCACAAGGCGATCGGCGACCAGCTGACCTGTATGTTCATTGACCAGGGCTTCATGCGCAAGAACGAACCGGAGTGGTTGGTCGACAAATTCAAAAACGAGTTCAAAATATATGTGCATTTTGTAAAAGCGCGTGCACGCTTCCTTGAGAAGCTCAAAGGGGTGACAGATCCGGAGGAGAAGCGCAAGATTATCGGGGCTGAGTTCATCTCGGTCTTTGAAGAGGAGTCCAGCAAGCTGGGGCCGTTTGATTATCTGGCCCAGGGAACGCTCTATCCGGATGTTATCGAGTCCTCCGGCTTTCAGGTCGATCCGCGGACCGGTGAGCGTGTAGCTGTGAAGATAAAATCACATCACAATGTAGGCGGTCTCCCGCCCAACCTGCGGTTCAAGCTGATCGAGCCTTTCGCGAAGCTGTTCAAGGACGAGGTGCGAAAGGTAGCAGAGGATCTGGGTGTGCCGGAGGGAATTCGAGTAAGGCACCCCTTTCCCGGACCGGGGCTGGCTGTGAGAGTCCTGGGAGAGGTGACCAAGGATCGCCTGAAGATCTTGCGCGAGGCCGACTGGATTGTGCGCGAGGAGATTAAAGCGCACAAACTCTATCGTCAGGTCTGGCAGGTTTTCGCGGTGCTCTTGCCGACCAAATCGGTCGGCGTCATGGGAGATCAGCGCACCTATCAGAATCAGGTGGTGATTCGGGCAGTGACCAGCGAGGATGGCATGACAGCCGACTGGGCGCGCCTGCCTTACGATCTTTTGGATACAATCTCCAGGCGCATAGTAAACGAGGTTGCCGGGGTAAATCGAGTGGTGTACGACGTCACCTCCAAGCCGCCGGCTACCATTGAGTGGGAGTAGAGAGCATAGCTGAGCCAAAAGCGAGAGCCGACCTTTCTTGGCGTCTCTTTCTGCCTGGAGCAGGCGGCTGGCTCCTGCTGCTGACCCTCGTCTGTATTTTATTCGGGCGCCCGACCATGCTCCTGTGGGATGGTGGCATCTGCCGGCATCTGGTCAGCGGTGTGATGATGGTCAAGGATCATGTCATCCCCAGGACCAACTATGTCTCGGCGCTTTATCCAGATGTTGCCTGCCTGACCCATTCCTTTGCCGGTGATCTCCTTTACGGAATCATGTTCCTAATCTCAGGACTGAAGGGTGTGGTTCTTGTGGCGGCGGTGGCTATCGGCATGGGGCTTGTCTGGTCCTACCAGCTGGCCAGAGCCAGGGGTCTGGGTGCAGTGACCGGGCCGTTCATACTTGTTCTTGTAGTAGCAGCAGTATCCATGCACTGGTCGGCGCGCTGTCATCTCTTCAGCTATCTTTTCTTCCTCTGGCTTTTTTATCTGACCTTCATGTCGGCAGCTTCTCGGCTGAGAAAGCTCTTTCTCACGGCCTTAATTATGGTTGCTTGGGTCAACTTCCACGGCAGCTTCCTGGTCGGTCTTCTCGTTTTAGGATGCAAGCTGGCTGGCGATTGGCTGGATACCAGCTGGGCAGGTGCAGCGCCTGATGACGAGCAAGCCGGAGGACAGGTCGCCTGGGATATCCTGACGCTTGCTGCCGCTG
>CAYPBX010000505.1:0-2688 GCA_964409075.1 uncultured Candidatus Obscuribacterales bacterium | reverse complement strand
CCAGAAGCTCGGCCAGCCGGTGCCCGAGTCGAATTTGACGGCAGAGGAGAAGAGATTGGCGCCGCAGCAGACGCAGGCATACATGCCTGGCTCTTTAGAGTCCCAGTATTTGCCGGTGAAGGCGCGCTCGGTGCCCTTCTGGCGCGTCACGTAAAACTGATCTTTTGTGAGCGTGCCTCGCCATTGAGCCTCTGACCTCTTTAGCTTTTGCTCGCTCATCTCCTCAGCCTTGCTGACTTGTAAACGGGGCGCCGAGTCTACTCCTGCACATCCTACCAGTAAGAGGAGAGAAGATGCCAGACAGGTGAAAATTGTCTTGATGTGCAAGCCCGGTATCACAGTTTTCATTATAATTGCCTCAATGTGGCTCAGCCTGAATGACCAGATCTCTTTGAAGAACGTCAATAATGCAGGGAAGGCTAGATGAGATTACGCTTTCTGTCGGATAATGAAAAGGCGGGAGATCGCAGCTTTACTCTCCTCAGCCTGGGACTGCCTGCTCTCGCGCCTCTATGGGGTGGCATCGACGGCATGAAGCCAGCCCGGGCGGTTGATTCGTGTTGGATGTATCTGCAGTGAAGATTGGAGCGGAGCAGCTGATTGAGACAGCCGTTGAGGCATTGCGCCGGGGGCTTCTGGTTGCCTTTCCGACCGAGACTGTCTATGGGCTGGGGGCGAACGCCGGAAGTGAACAAGCACTGGAGCGCCTTTATCGGGTGAAGGGGCGCCCGGCTACGCATCCTGTCATTGTCCACATCGGTTCTGTCGAGGCGCTGGACAGCTTTGCTGTCGATATTCCCGAGTCAGCCTATAAGCTTGGCAAGGCCTTCTGGCCCGGTCCCCTGACGCTTGTCCTCTCCCGGGCGCCCCATGTGCTCGATCTAGTCACCGGCGGGCAGATGACAGTTGCGCTGCGCGTACCTGCACATCGGCTTGCCCTTGAGCTTATAAGAAAATTCGCTGGCGGCGTGGCAGCCCCTTCGGCCAACCGCTTCGGCAGGCTCTCGGCGACCGAGGCCAGTCATGTGGAAGCAGAGTTTGAGGGGCAGGTAGCTGTGGTGCTGGATGGCGGGCCCTGCGCAGTTGGTATCGAGTCCACAATAGTAGATCTGACAGGAGATTGCCCGCGCATATTGCGTCCGGGCATGCTGGCGCCGCAGGAGATCGCCTCGGTCCTCGGCAAGGCGGCTCTCCAGCTTGCCTGGCTGGACAGGCAGGGATCTTATCCTGCCGTACCGGGGGTGCTGCCGGTGCACTATGCTCCGGCCACGCCGGTCGAGCTTGTGCCTGGCGCCCAGCTGGCTGGCATCCTGGGAGCACGAGCAGCCTCTGGCAAGAGAATTGCGCTATTGTCTTTTGGGCAACTGAATGAGCGGGCTGCGGCTGATGCCAGGCTCTCCATAGCTACGCCGGCGGACCCTGAAGTTTATGCCCGGCTCCTCTACAGCAATTTGAGAAAGCTCGATCTTTCAGGAGCTGATCTTATTGTTGTCGAGTCTCCCCCGAATGAAGAAGATTGGGCAGCCATTCGGGACAGGTTAATCCGGGCGGCAGGCCATGCGCATCTCCAGAGAGATGCTACCCCGGGTTTTGTCGGCAACGGCACCTGAGTCCCTTGGCAAACGGCAGCCAAGCTGGGAGAATTATCCGGTGTTCTTTCAATTGTGGTTGGCTATGAGGCTGGCAGATGACGGATAAGGATCTGGTGGCTGTTGTAATGGGAAGCAGCTCCGACTGGGAGACGATGCGCCATTCAGCCTACGTTCTCGATCAGTTTGAGGTTCCATATATCAAACGTGTTGTGTCGGCTCACCGCACACCCAGGCAGATGGCCGAGTTTGCGCTCGGGGCTGAAGAGGCTGGTCTCGAGGTGATTATTGCTGGTGCTGGCGGTGCGGCGCATCTGCCCGGCATGATCTCGGCACAGACTCTTTTGCCTGTGCTTGGTGTTCCTATTGAGACTAAGACCTTCTCCGGCATCGACTCTCTGCTTTCGATTGTGCAGATGCCGGCAGGCATCCCCACGGGAACGCTTGCAATCGGCAGGGCTGGCGCTGTGAACGCAGCGCTGCTGGCAGTCGGCATCCTGGCTGGCAAGCACAGCCACCTGAGGGAGAAGCTGAGAGATTACCGCAGTGAGCTGTGCCGCAAAGTGCTCGAGGAGACCCTACCGTGAAGAGGCAGGGGATGCTGGGCCCGGGTGCAACGGTCGGTATTCTGGGGGGCGGGCAGCTCGGGCGTATGCTTGCCTTGGCAGCTTTCAGGCTCGGTTGTAAGGTCGTCGGCTACTCTTGCGAGTCTGATTGTCCCTTGAGCCAGGTCTGCCCGCAGATGATTACTGCTGCATGGGATGATGAGGGTGCGTTGGAAGCCTTTGCCGAGAAGGCAAGGGTGGTTACTATAGAGTTTGAGAACATACCTTACGCCACGCTGGAGTTCCTGTCCCGACGGGTGCCGGTCTGTCCGGGAGCGCATGTGCTGTCTGTCGCGCAGCATCGGCTGAAGGAGAAGCGCTTCTTCTGCGACCACAATTTTCCTACCACCACCTATCGGGCTGCCGCCAGCAGGCAAGAGGCTATTGAGGCGGCAGCAGCCATCGGCTTTCCGCTGGTGCTTAAGACAGCCTCCTTTGGTTACGATGGAAAAGGGCAGCGCCTGGTTGAATCCGAGGATGAGCTTGTGTCTGCT
>CAYPBX010000504.1:0-2693 GCA_964409075.1 uncultured Candidatus Obscuribacterales bacterium | reverse complement strand
CTCGGTTGGTTCTGGCGCTCAGCTGCAGAAGCAGATGCCAGCGTAGGGGGATTCTACGCGTTGCCGAGGTTGAGCGCGACTTAGCTTCTACGATGCATCTTGCATCTTCAATCCAATCCCAATGCTCAGAGCTGTCTGACGAGGAGCAGCATTTGCTATTGTCTACAGCCTGCAAGTCCTTGCGTGCCGGGGTCCAGGCAAAGGAAGTATGCCAGAGGCGCTTTGAGCGCTTCCTGCCAGGTAGTGATAAAATTCAGGCAGCAGTGGGTATGCGGTCGTTCAGACTGTTGGTAGGCGCATTCAGCGGCGCTAAGATGCAAAATGAACAAGCAGAAACATGTGTTGCTCTACGATGGGGTATGTGTGCTCTGCAATCGCTTGAATGCCTTCGTTTTGCAGCGCGACCAGGAGGGTAGATTTGCATTCGCATCCCTTCAGAGCAGCTTCGCTGAGAATCTGCTCAAGCGCTATGGCCGGGATGCCACCGATCTTGATACCGTTTACTGTCTTGCTCACCACAGAACCGGGCAGGAGCGTTTGCTCTCGAAGGCAGAAGCAGCCCTCTTCGTTCTCGGAGAGATAGGTGGTTTGTGGCGTATTCTATGTTTTCTGAGAGTGTTTCCCTTGCCGTTATTGAATTTGTTTTACGATCTGGTGGCTCGCAACCGCTACCGAGTATTTGGACGTTACAAAGCATGCTTACTTCCCCAGGAGGACTGGAAGGAAAGATTTATAGATACCTGAAAGCGGCTTGTCACGACGAACGATATCACCCTTGGGTCGGTGGCTTCCAGTACCCATGGAGATGGAGCGAAGAGTCAATCTGGATGCCGAGTCAGTGAGGTGATGTTGTGGAGTTGGTATCACAATTGAGGGATCATCGCAGTCGCTTTCCAGCGCTAAATAACAAGGCCTACTTTAATTTCGGGGCCCAGGGAGCGCTTCCAGAAGAGGCGCTGCAGGCGATCATAGATGCTTATGGATTCGTGCAGCGGGAGGGGCCGTTCTCGTCTAGGATATTCAAATGGATTACGGATGAGCTGGCTCTGACTCGACAGTTCCTGGCCGGCGAAATTGGTGGATCTCATGACTGCTTTGTTCTTACGCAGAACGTGACCGAGGGATGCAACATAGCGCTCTGGGGCATGGACTGGCAGTCCGGAGATCATATTCTGATTACCGACTCGGAACATCCTGGCGTTGCGGCGGCAGTCGAGCAGATATCCAGAAGACAGGGACTGAATGTCACCTTTGTGAGTTTGCGCGATCTGGAGAGTGAGCAGATACCGAATGCGATATCACACCATCTGCAGCCGCGTACACGCCTCGTCGTCCTCAGTCATGTGCTCTGGAACACCGGGCAGGTTCTGCCGCTTGCCGAGATTCTGGCTGCCTGCCGGAGTCGCTCGGTCAAAGTACTTGCCGATGGCGCTCAGTCAGCAGGTGTGCTTCCTCTCAATCTGACCGAGCTGGATCCGGATTATTACGCTATCACCGGTCACAAGTGGCTATGCGGCCCGGAGGGGGTAGGAGCGCTGTATATCAAGAGGGAGTTGCTGGCTGTGTTGAAGCCGACATTTGTCGGCTGGCGCAGCACCATCTTTGATGATGATTGCAATGCGAGGGTCGAGCGGTTCGAAGTCGCAACCTCGCCCTTTCCACTGCTGTCCGGATTGAGGAAGGCGCTTGCTCTGCACAGTGAGTACGGCTCAGCTCAAGACCGTCACGGCAGGATCACAGAGAACGTAAGGCGCTTCAGAAAGGGTCTGTCGGGGATCGAGCGTGTTCATTGGCTGACGCCGGAGGATTCGGCATCCGGGCTGGTCTCGTTTGCTCTTGATGGGGTCTCGCACCAGGCTGTTGCTCGCGAGCTGGAGGAGTGCCGTATCTTGCTGCGCACCATTCCTAACCCGGACTGCCTGCGCGTGTCCCTACACTATCTGAACAGCGAAGAGGAGATCGACACTCTGGTGGATGCGTTGCGGTCACTGGCGACATAGGACATCCGGCAGCCTGGACATGGAGCAGTGTGCACGATTCAAAGCCGTCCTGACTTGCTGATCTGTCCGCAGGAGCGATGCTATGCATCATCTTAGAGACGTATGGCGTCTTCTCTTCAGGCCTTTCGCTGGTAGTGACTCAACGGCATTGGTGCTAGACTGATCAGTGTGCCTTTCCGGCAGCTGTCAGGTGAGCTCGTGGCAGATCCCAGCAAAATCGCTAACGGTAACGTCGACGGAGATTTTTTTGTCGACACGGCTTGCATAACTTGCGGAAATTGCTATGACCTTGCTCCGTCTGTGTTCGACAGGGTTGGCCCTTACTATGTAGTGGTCAAGCAACCGGAGACCGAGGAGGAGCTCTCGCAAACACTTGATGCGCTTGTCTGCTGCCCGGTCGGTTCTGTCGGCTCGCGCCAGAGGCACAATATCAAGCCGGTTATTGACAGCTTTCCCAGGCTCATGGCCGGGAACGTGTTTTACCTGGGGTTCAACTCTCCAAAATCATACGGGGGAAAGAGCTACTTTATTGATGACGACGGCGGCAACTGGATGGTCGATAGCCCGAAGTTTACTCCACAGCTGGTGCGCTGGATTGAGGAGCGTGGTGGCTTGCGATATATCTTTCTTACCCATAAAGATGATGTTGCGGATGCCAGTGCCTATGGCGCTAAATTTGGTGCGCAGCGAATT
>CAYPBX010000503.1:2409-2704 GCA_964409075.1 uncultured Candidatus Obscuribacterales bacterium | reverse complement strand
ATAAATCATGCGCTCAGGGAGCGAGGCAGAGATTCTGAGGAAGAATCCTCTGCCGAGCGTAATAGGCGCGGAGGAGCTGGCGTAGCCAGAGACGGAGCGCTTAAGAATGAATCTCCGAGGGAGCGCTTAAATAAAATCGCCCTGGTGCCGGTCAAAGGGGAGACGGCAGACGACAGCAACTATCTGGAGCTGCGAGTGAGAATACCAGCAGGGCTTGCTGAGATAGTAGACAGCGCCGCGGCCATTATCCGTAAGACCAGCACCTTCCTGTACGAGCATCTTGCCCGGTCGATAA
>CAYPBX010000503.1:0-2399 GCA_964409075.1 uncultured Candidatus Obscuribacterales bacterium | reverse complement strand
GGAGCGCTTACGAATGAATTGCCGAGGGAGCGCTCCCCCAATACCACGCCCAGGGAGCGAGGCGTAGGGCAAGGTTACCCGAGCCTGCAGCCTAGCGTGGCGGCAGCGGACGAGGCGACGCAGGAGCCGAGGGAGTGCTTACAAAGTAATCCCCCCATCACATTAAGCCGTATCCGCATTGCGGTTGCGAAAAATCCAGCATGTCCACCGAGCGCTCAGGCTCAGCTTGCCGCCGATCCCTGCCCGGAGGTCAGGCAGTCGCTGGCCTCCAACCCCAAGCTCACGCCGGCGCTAAAGTGCAAGCTAGCTGCTGATGCAGATCCGACTGTTGTAGAGTCGCTCCTCCAGCACCACCCCCAGCTGGGCACAGCCATACTCTCTTATCTGATCAAGAACAAGCGTCCCAGGCTTTTCGAGCTCATCGCTCAAAATCCGACAACACCGCCTGAGGTTCTGGGAAGGCTTGCTCAAAGCCCGATTCAGACGGAGTTTTTGCTGCTGGCCCTTGCCAGGAACCCGAGCACACCACCGGAGGCGGTGCTGCGCCTGGTTAAGATTGGTGACAGGCTCGTGCGTACCTTCCTGGCGCGCCAGACCCGGCTGCCGGCTGAGGGGCTGGCAGCGCTTGCCGGCGACGGTGATCTGGGCGTGCGCTCTTTTGTCGCTAGCAATCTGGCAGCTGGTTCCGATGAGCTGAAGCTTCTTTCCGGGGATGACAGTCTGGTTGTCCGCGAGGCGGTTTCAGCCAATCCTGCTGCTCCGGCAGATGTGCTTTCAACTCTGGCTAAGGACAGGGACTGGGAGGTGAGGCTTGCCGTGGCGGGTAATCCTAAGACACCAGGCAAGGTGCTGTCTCTCCTCTCCGGTGACGGCAATGCCAGGGTGCGCCTCCTGGCAGCAAACAACCCGCAGACTCCTCCTCAGGCGCTGGTTACGCTCTCCGGCGACAGCCGGGATGATGTCCGAGCAGGCGCAGCTGCCAACAGCAGCCTGCCTTACGATGCGGCGGCCAGACTCTCCTGCGATGCCTCAGCAGCAGTGGCTCAGGCGCTTGCGACTCGCTGCGACCTCGATAGCCAGCTAGCAGGAGTGCTTGCCAGGCACAAATCAGACTCAGTGCGCCAGACCCTGGCTATGAATCCAGATTGTCCCGAGGAGACGAGAGCCTGGCTGGCAGATGATGATTCCCTTGAAGTGAGAGCTTATCTTGCTGCCAGCAGCTCACCACCGGCAAGCGCCTGTCATAAGCTTTGCCAGGACAGGCAGGAACTGGTGCGTCTGGCGCTCGCCCAGAACAACACGGTTTCACCGGCAGTGCTGTCAGGTCTTGCCAGAGACAGCTTTTCAGCTGTCCTGCGAGCGCTGGTTCAGAACCGGGCCACTCCGCCGGAGACTCTGCTCAGGCTGGTTGATTGCCCCGATCATGCCCTGAAAAGGATAGTTCTCAGCCGGCCGGATGCCCCGCCTGAGGCTTTTACAAGAATTGCCGCTGAAGCCGACAACGTGCTCAAATATGCTCTGGCTGCCAGCGAGCGTTCCCCCCAAGAGGTTCTAACACAGCTGGCATCTGACAGGGATCCTCAGGTGCGAGCGCTTTCGGCGAGCAATTATTCTCTGCCGACCCGTGAGCTGAGCAAGCTGGTGGAGGATCCCAGCCTGGTAGTCAGGGTAGCTGTGGCAGGTAATCGGCAGACTTCGGGGGCGGATCTGGCTAAACTTGCCGGAGACAGGCAGAGCGAGGTTCGTGTGGCTGTGGTTGCCAATCTTTCTTGTCCTAGCGATCTCCTTTCCAAGCTGTCTGCCGATCCGGTTGTGCGGGTTAAGGAGCACGTTGCTGCCAATCCGCAGACTTCCCCGCAGATTCTGTCACAGCTGGCTCGAGACGACGAGGCCTGGATTTCGCTGTCGCTTCTGGGGCTGACCCCAGCAGCGGAGCGCTGAGAGATGGAAGAGGCAGTCATAGTTGATGCTGTGCGAACACCCGTGGGGCGGTATGGGGGCTGCCTGAAGGACGTAAGGCCGGACGATCTGGCTGCAACGGTCATTCGGCAGCTCCTGCAGCGCAATAGTATCGATTCTGCCGACATCGAAGATGTGCTTCTTGGCTGTGCCAATCAGGCCGGCGAGGACAATAGAAATGTCGCCAGAATGGCAGCGTTGCTTGCCGGGTTGCCGGTGCAAGTGGCAGGCGGTACTGTCAACCGGTTATGCGGCTCCGGGCTCATGGCAGTCAACGATGCTTGCCGGGCTATACAGACAGGCTGCGGCGATCTTTTCATAGCCGGTGGCGTGGAGTCCATGACGCGAGCACCACTCGTGATGGCAAAGCCAGTCATTGCTTTTCCTCGTGGCGACGAGAGGCTGTACGACACAACTCTCGGCTGGCGCTTTACCAACAG
>CAYPBX010000502.1:0-2708 GCA_964409075.1 uncultured Candidatus Obscuribacterales bacterium | reverse complement strand
CCATCACCGGTCCGATACCCTCGATCGCCTCAATCTCAGCGGCAGGTGCTGAAGCCAGGCTGTCCAGGGAAGGAAAGCGTAAGGCAAGAACCTCAGCGGATGCCAGCCCCACGTGCCTGATGCCGAGCGCATAGAGAAGATTCGCCAGCGGGCGGTTGCGCGACCGCTCGATAGCTTGCATGGCATTCAGGGCAGACCTGGGTCCCATGCGCGTCAGGGCTCTTAACTGATCCAGGTTGAGCGTATAGAGATCCGCCGGATCGGCAACCAGTTTTGCCTCGATGAGCTGGCGCACCAGAGATTCTCCCACTCCCTCCACATCCATAGCGTCCCTGCTCACCCAGTGCTCTATTCTCCGCCTCACCTGAGCCGGGCAGCCGTAAGTATTAGAGCAGCGCCAGGCGACCTGGGACTGGGCACGGGCAAGCAGGCTCCAGCAGGCCGGGCATCTTGCGGGGTAAACCAGCGCCCTGGCATCCTGCGGGCGTTTCTCGATCCGTACCGCCAGCACCTCCGGGATGATCTCCCCTGCCTTTCTGACAATGACCGTATCACCTACGCGAACATCCAGGCGAGCAATCTGATCTGCGTTGTGCAGGCTGGCCCGCTTGACGGTCGTCCCGGCCAGGCTCACCGGCTTGAGTCGAGCTACAGGGGTTATAGCCCCGGTGCGCCCGACCTCAAACTCCACCGCCTCAACTACTGTCTCAGCCTCCTCAGGCGGATACTTAAAAGCAACTGCCCAGCGCGGGCTGTGCGCTGTGGCCCCGGCCAGCTCCCAGAGGCTCCTATTATCAAGCTTTACCACTACACCATCTGTCTGATAGTCGAGCGTGTGCCGTCTGTCTGCCCAGAGACGGCAGAACTGCCTGACCTCCGCAAGTCCGGAAGCGTGAGCCCGGTGCGGACAGACCGGCAGCCCCAGGTCCTCGAGCATCTTCAGGCTCTCCGCGTGGCTTTGCGGCTCCTCTATAAAACTGTCTGTCACGTGCAGCTCGTAAATCCAGAGCTTAAGTTTGCGCCTGGCGGTAACTCGCGGATCTTTCTGCCGCAAGGAGCCGGAGGCAGCGTTGCGCGGATTGGCAAAGGCAGGCTTCCCCTCCTCTGCCAGAGCCCGGTTCAGCTCGGCGAAGCTGGATATCGGCATGTAAACCTCGCCGCGCACCTCGACCAGCTCTGGCAGCCTGGATTCGCTTGCTCCGGGTACAGGCAGGCCGGTAAGCCTGGCCGGCAGCAGTCTCACTGTCTTCAGATTGAGGGTGACATCCTCCCCGACAGTGCCATTGCCTCTGGTGGCACCCTCTACGAACTCGCCTGCCCTGTAGGTCAGCGCAATGGAGAGCCCGTCTATCTTAAGCTCGCATACGTACTTGAGCGCCTCTTGCAGGCCATCTGTCAGCTTCAGAATTCTCGCCAGGCGCTCCTCCCAGCTTTCGAGCTCCTCAAAGGACATGGCATTTGCCAGGCTCAAAAGCGGTATGCGGTGCCTTAACTCCCGGAACTCCGTGCTGGGGACAAAACCCACCTTCAAGGTAGGGCTGCCGGGATCGGCTAAATCAGGAAAGCTGTCCTCCAAACGCTTCAGCTCGGCAAACAACCTGTCGAACTCGGCATCTGTGGCTTCAGGCCGGTCGAGAACGTAGTAGCAGAAGCTCAGGTGCTCAACCTGGCGCATAAGCTCGACGATTCTGCGACGCGCTTCGTCTCTGCCCACCACGACCACCTTCAGTTGAGCCCCTCCCGGGAAAGGATGACACAATCGCCCTGAGCGGTGCCCGAGCAGATTGCCGCCGCGCCGGTGCGAGCATCGCGGCGCTGCATCTCCCGCACCAGAGTCAAGAGAATTCGAGCGCCGCTGGCCCCTATCGGATGCCCGAGCGCAACAGCTCCGCCATTAACATTTACCAGCTTGGGATCGACGCCGAGCATGCGAATTGATGTGAGTGCAACAGCAGCAAAGGCTTCATTTATCTCCAGTAGCTCCAGATCTTCAACCGTGAGCCCAGCCTTGCCCAGCGCCTTCCGGGTAGCCAGCGCCGGCACGGTGGCCAGGTAGGGCATATCCTGCCCGAGCGAGGCATGGGCGACAATCCGGGCAAGAGGAGCAAGCCCGAGCTCCCTGGCCTTAGCAAGGCTCATGATCAAAAGCACAGCTGCCCCGTCGTTCACCCCCGGCGCATTCCCTGCTGTCACCGTTCCGTTTTCGGCAAATACCGGCTTGAGCGCCTGGAGCGCTTCAAGTGTGGTATCACTCCTGGGACCCTCATCTCGATCCACTACAATCGTCTGGCCCTTACGTCCCGCCACAGGCACGGGAAGAATCTCCGGGGGCAGGCGCCCTTCTTCATGCGCCTTTACAGCCAGCTGATGGCTTCTCAGTGCCCAGCGGTCCTGATCTTCCCTGGAGACACCCAGCTGGCGGGCAACGTTGGCTCCGTGCACGGCCATGTGCACGAGGGTCACCGGGCAGGTCAGACCATCCCAGATCATGGAGTCCGTCAGCTGGATGTGCCCCATGCGCTTGCCGAATCTGGCAGCATTGGCTTCGGCCAGGTAAGGGGCCTGGCTCATGGACTCCATGCCGCCGGCGATAATGACTTCACCGTCGCCGGCTCTGATTCTCAGATCGCCCAGGGTAACCGCGCGCATGCCGGAGGCGCATACCTTATTGACGGTCGTAGACTCGCAGGTAACTGGAAGCCCGGATT
>CAYPBX010000501.1:0-2710 GCA_964409075.1 uncultured Candidatus Obscuribacterales bacterium | reverse complement strand
CCCTGGCCAATCTCAAGCTGGCGGTCGGCAACTCTTTGTGCCTGCGCCTGATCGTGACTTACCCACAAGGTCGCTCGGCTACCCGGCAGCTCCTGAAGCCACCTGGCAACAAGCGACTCTACTGCAAGGGTAGTCTCCCCGTCCAGCGATGCTGTCGGCTCGTCGAGCATAATCAGATCGGGGGCGAGCTGCAAGGTGCGTAGCAAGCATACGATCTGCGCCTCTCCGCCGGAGAGATCCTGAGAGGATCTTTCCAGGAAAGCTGCATCTCGCTGGCAAAGCGCCAGCTGTTCGATGATACTGTCCCGGTCGAAGGTGGATCCCCGGTAGCCTCTCAAGGTATAGGGGAGCCGAAGGTTGCTCTCCACCGTGCCTGGAAAGACTGAGGCCTTTTGTGGCAGATAAGTCATCCTGCGCCTGAAAGCCGGCACATCGCAATCAGCTACCGGACTGCCCCGCCAGAGAATCTCTCCGCAATCGGGCGGATCGAGATGGCAGAGCGTCCGCAGTAGAACCGTCTTTCCGGTGCCGGTAGGCCCGCAAAGCACTATGCGGTCGCCCGGCCGGACGGTCAGGGATACGTCAGAGAAGATCCAGCCGGAGGTTCTCTTTTTTAGCCGCCCCAGGTTCCGCGCCTCCAGGAGCGGAGCAGCTTGTCCCTGGCAGGCTGTCTTAGTGCCGTTCAACGGGTCGGCTTCTCTCCTTCAATCAGGCTCTCAGTCCAGGATGCCTTGCAGGCTGGGCACGGTCGAGAGGGGTGTGTGGTGTCTCAACACGGATTCGATAGACCCTTCGGTCTCGAGGAGCTCGATCAGATCGTCGGCAGGGAGCCAGCGAGTCTTAAGGCGCCTGGTAAAGGAGTCCAGCGGTGCCGGGTCGAAGCCGCGGGCAGGCAGTATCTTGTAAGCATGTCGCAGGACCTCAGCTGCCCTTTCCCCCATCAATTCGTACTCAAGCCCTTCTACCGCCAATCGCCCGAGATCATAAATCCTGCTTTGATAGGAAGCCCGGCCCGGCAGCGACTCGTCGATTAGAAGCGTAAGCCACAAGAGCAGATAAGAGGCAAAGTCGGAAAGGCTCCCGGTCATCTCGAAGCTCTTGAACTCCAGCCGGTAGTCTTCATGCGGATGCAGCTCGATCAATTGCCCAAATACGCTGCGGCGATAGGTTCTCAGAGACTTGCCTGTCCGCCCGCGAATCTTCCACAGGTCACCGGCCCGAAACGGCGAGGCCAGCGTGAGGGCCGTCAACGCCGGCCCATAGAAGTTAGCCTTGGCATGCAGATCGACCAGGTTCAATCGTTGCCGCATTGTTTGCGGAAGGCTTATATTGATGTCAGGACCATAGGTTGTCATCACCTCCATCGCCCAGCGCCAGTAGTCGTATCGACGCTTGTTCTGAGGCCCTTCAAAGTGGTCCTCCAGCGGATGATGCGACACCGCAACCATCGTCATTGCGGAAGCTGCCAGCGCGCTTTGCAGTCGCTCGTGAAGTACCCTCAGGCAATTCAGGCATTCATCTATAGATGAACACTGGGGTGTGCGTATCTCTATCCCCTTGGGCAGTATGTCTATCGGGTTCAACTCAGGGTCGGGAACGTGATAGCCTTCGACGACATAAGGCATCAGCTTGCGGTGAGGCGGCTCCAGTTCCAACCCCTCCAGGCTAGGAAGATCGCTTATGCTAATCGACTCCAGGATGCTGTTTAGCTTTTCGAAGGCAAGATCCCGGTACCAGAGCGGGCGGAAGCTGGAGCTGTCAACCAGCATGTACTCCGCCTCGATCCCGAACTTGAAGCCACGGTTGTCGCTATTTGACATGGCTGCTACTCAAGGACCCGTTTAAGGTGGGAATCAGGCATACCTGCCAAGTAGTTGAGGATCTCACGCTGTGCCCTGCGTCCCCATGGGGCAATCGTCAGAGGACTGACGAACATGTAAACAAAAAACGCAGCGAAAAAGTATCTTGGAAGTTCTGGAGCCCACCCAAAAACGAACGCTGCGATTGAAAATAGAATTGCAGCCCAATGAATTGCCATCATCCATAGCGGGATACGAAAGTGTAACGTCACCTGGCAGCGGTTACTTCTGGACTGAATGGTCCCAACGGCTTCTACCGAATATAAGGCTGCTTTTGACCGTGTCGAGCAGAGATTGAAGCGGTTCGCAAGCACCTCGCCTACAAATCTCTTTGGCGGATACGGCAGAAAGAACCCATGCGAGGTGTCATTGCGAAGCCTTTGCTCCAGTTCTCTTGCCGGCATGCCTATGTCAAAGCGGTACTCAGTATTCCCGTACGGGTTCCCAAGGAAACCGGAGCACATTGAGCGGGGCTGGCTCGATTCGCTTGAGCTCATTCATCTTTTACCTTTCAAACCCAGCCGACGATGAGATTCGAACTCACGACCTGACGATTACGAATCGTCTGCTCTACCAGCTGAGCTACGTCGGCAGACCCGGCCTTATCCAGGCTCGCTTAGATTATACCGAGCAGTCCGGAATTGCGCCTTTCTCCAGAACATGGTACGGGCAGCTACCCTGGCATGAGTGAGCTTGCCTTATCTTGTCACGCTCAAGAGGGTAAAGGTAGAGTGGCGGGCCTCAAGACGCCGGCCCCTCGATGGAAAAACCATAAACGCCGACCTCATAGAGACCTGCTCCGGTGAAAAGTAAAGCGTTAACGCCTTACTTTTTTGAAGATGCCAAAGCTC
>CAYPBX010000500.1:0-2727 GCA_964409075.1 uncultured Candidatus Obscuribacterales bacterium | reverse complement strand
GCAATAGACAGATCCTCAATCCAGCGTACATGGCCATGCCTTTCGGCAGTTCCATGATAAAGGCGGACATCCTGCCCCTGCAAACGTTTCAGCTCCTCGGCTTCCCGCTGAGCGCAGAAGAGCGCAACCACAAGCGAGGTGGTCGGGCCGATCTCCTCTGTGAGCAGAACATGTCCCCGATCCAGCACGCGATCGGACTTAACAGCCAGGTTCATCGCTACACGCTGTCCAGCCTGGGCTTCCGCCACCTCTTGCCCGGCCGTCTCCATGCGTCTTATTCTTGCTTCCAGGCAGCCTGGCTGAATGATCACCTGTTGCCCGCATGTAAGGCGACCTGCCACCAGGGTACCGGTGACGACTGTTCCGAAGCCGGCTTTGACAAAGACACGATCGATAGGTAGAAAGGCAGGTCCTGCAGCTGAACGTGATGGCACTGCCGACAGGCATTCGGCAAGGGTCTCGGCCAGCCCGGCAACCCCGGTGCCCTGTCGGGATGAAATTCTGGCGCTGGCACAAACTTCCATGCCAGCCTGCTCCACCAATTCTCTTGCCATAATCTCCGCGTAATCGGCTGTCTCCAGGTCAGCCAGATCGGTCTTGGTAATGGCAATCAGGACCTTTTTTGTGCCCAGAAGGGAGAGGATTTTCACATGTTGCTCAGTCTGCGGCATCGGGCCCTCGTCAGCTGCAACCACAAGCAGTGCCAGATCGATGCCGCCCACTCCAGCCAGCATGTTCTTCAGAAACCTTCCATGCCCGGGAACATCGATGAAGCCCACATGCATGTTTGCTCCCACATCCAGGTGAGCAAACCCCAGGTCGATTGTCATCTGGCGCTCCTTCTCCTCCTTCAGCGAATCGGTATCGATGCCTGTGAGAGCTTTAAGAAGGCTGGTCTTGCCATGATCGACATGTCCGGCTGTCGCTACAGTGAAGTATCTCTTCGCGCCGGGCTCGGATGTAATCTCCATGCAGGGTCGTCTCCAATCCGCCTGGGGGGCAGGACAGTGTTAACACTGTATCAGCAAACGGTAAGGATTATTTACCTTAGTTTCCTGACACCTGTTTTGCCGATGAAAATTAGGCGCTAGAATTTGAATCGGTCATTAAGCCTGATAGATGCCTCAAAGGTTTTGCTGCCGGTGATTCACGAAATTCTAGATCCGGTCCTGGTTACTATCCGTGATACGGTGGACAGCTGGGGATACACAGGCGTGATTGTCATGATGGCAATCGAGTCTGCAAATATCCCCTTGCCCAGCGAAGCAATCATGCCCACCGCCGGCGTTCTCGTGCACCAGGGCAGAATGAACTTCCATCTAGCAGCCTTAGCTGGAGCCGTCGGCTGTGTCATCGGTTCCATACCGGCTTACTTTCTCGGGCTCTGGGCAGGACGCCCTTTCCTGGAGCGCTACGGCCGCTGGTTTCTGATTCGTCCCAAAGACCTGGAAGCAGCTGACCGCTGGGTGGACCGCTGGGGCGATCTAGCTTTTTTCATCTGCCGAATGCTGCCGGTTGTAAGAACATTCATCTCCACGCCGGCTGGCATTCTCAAAGCTCACTTCCTCATCTTCTGCTCCCTTACTTTCCTCGGCTCGCTTGTCTGGTGCTACTTCCTCACCTGGGTGGGCGTCAAATTCGGGGAGAACCTGGAGATGTTCACCTCCATCTGGCACAAGTTCGATCTCGCCATCGTGCTCACAGTCCTGGTCGGCTTCGGCTACTACCTCTACCATCACTTCAAGCAGGATTAGTTTGTAACCGCTCCGTCGCAAGCTTCGCTTGCTCCTCCGCTCTTACACGTTCCGCTTCGCGCCTGTAGGCCCAGGCACTGCGCTCCACTCCCTGGGCATGGTGTTTTGTAATCGCTCCGCCCTCAGCTTTGCTTGCTCCTCAATCAATATCTTTTCTGTGCTGCCGCCGGCGCGTCTGCTCCCTGATCTTCAGCAGTTCGCGCAGCATGTCGTTGCGCTCGGCGCCTTCCCAGCGGCGCAACCAGATAGAGACCGCCTGCTGGATCATGCCGCTCTTGTCGGGCGAATGGGCACCATAAAGCTTCTTCAGCTCGAGCCAGATTGACTGCAAGGCTGCCAGCTGCTCGGCAGGCAGCTTCACAGTGTACGCAACATACCTACGGCTGTCATGCGTGTACCGGCTCAAAAAGGGCGGCAGATCGTCCTCCAGCTCTGCCTCGTCACCATCTTGCCTGACTTGAGCCAGCGCAATATCCTCTTCCGATTCCTGCTCTCCGCTTAAACCGTAAGCAGCGCCGGCACGCGACTCCTTTACCTTGGCCTGCTCGTGGTCTTCGTACCCCATCACGCCCCAATCGATCAAACAGATGCAACCGCACAAATCCCCAGGCGCCAGGCCGAACTCAGCCAGGCCTCTACATTGTACAGTCTGGATCTCGAGATTTCCGCACGCCTCCCTTTGCAGCCATCCGGTCGGCGCATACCTGCTGCCGCCATATGTTGCATGCTGCAAAACCGACAGCGGGCACAGATGCCCGCGCTGGGTGGGATGCCTGTTCCCGTGCTTACTCCCGACCTCTTGTGTGGAGGGCATTGGGGCTCGGAATTCCGGTAGGACCGGGATCTGGGGATACCCTGGTTGTAAGCTGCCTGTGGGGATCTCCCCATAGGAGGCCTTGATTTTCAAAAGAAATCTCTCAGAATGTAGGTAGAGTCAACCGCTGGGAGTCTTTGAGCGGGGTATCTGGAGCTT
>CAYPBX010000499.1:0-2753 GCA_964409075.1 uncultured Candidatus Obscuribacterales bacterium | reverse complement strand
CGTGTGCCCGACTCGCCTTTCCGCTCAACTGAAATGACCATTGAGGATTACAGAGATCTAGTCAACCAGTCCAAGGTCTTCTTCTCCCGAGCGGTCAAGGTTGTGCCCAAGTCAGGAGCCAAGCTTGTCTCAAGCCAGGAGCCAGCTTCCCCGCCCAACAAGGTGCAGCTCTCCTTTGAGATTAAAGAGTAAAGCCATAAGAAGAAGGTAAGCTGCCGAGCCTCGCGGCACTCTCGGGGCTGCTGTCTGGCGGCGGGCAGCGGCAGATCGCCCTGCCCCTCCTGAGGCAAACTCAACTCATATAGATATGCCCCCGCCCGGTCTGCAGTCAGAGAAGTTCTAAGCGCGCCTAATTCTGCCAGACACCTCTCAAGCTCCCTGTTCTCACGCTCCGACTTGAGAGTATCTGCTGCCAGAAAAAGCCAGACCTTCTCGGCTCTACCTATCTGCGCTTTAATGGCATTGCAGTCCAGTTCAGTATCTTCAGCTCTAACTGGCAGCGCCAATAAGCTCAGGCGCTTGTCCAGAGCAGTTTTAGCGGCATAGAACTCAAAAACCGGTTTGGCCCCGGAATCAACGACAACCGTATCTCCATGGCCGGCAGCCTCGGCCAGCAGACTAACAACCGTCCTGGCATCAGCCACTGGAAAAACTATACGATGAGAGCCAAAAACCAGGGAGACCAACAGTATTGCACAAGCAAGGAAAGCAAGGCTGAAGCCGCCTTGGCCTTGCTGCCCAATCGCTCCCAGACCATCGGCAATTACTAAAATCAAAATCGGCACAGCGAAAAGGAGGTAGACGCCTACAAAAGGGTACCGGCCAAAGCCCGAGGAGAGCATGGCAAAGGCAAGCGGAGAAAGCAAAAGGAAGATGACCAGGCGTCCTCGCTTAAAGCCGCAAATGATCCCTTCCAGAAACATGAGCACACCCACGCCCATTCCCACCATGGACAGCCCACAAGGATCAAAAAACATATAGCTGATGAAGCGCGGGAACCATTTCAGATCGTCAAGAGACCTGATAAAAAGCGGCGCGAAAGCATGACTGCCAATCTCACCCCACCAGTAGTAGCTGTATCCAATATGCTCAACCGTCCCATCCAGGAAAGTTGGGTAGGAGAAGAGAAAGCCTGCCAGCCAGACTAAACCTGGGAGAGCCATAACGCCGAGGCTGGAATAGTCTCTCTGGCTCAGATAATGCCAGGCCAGACAGACGGCTGAAGCAGCCAGCACAAAGACCGCCGGATAGGACAGCCAGACAGCCAGCGCACCGGCAGCTGCATAAACAAGAGCCAGAGGCCAGCTGATCGCCTTCTTTGCTCTCAGGGCCAGGTACAAAAGCACAAGGCTCACAAGCACATCAAGCTCGAAATGGCTGGCATTGCCCGAAAATCTGACCAGTCCTGGCGCTACAGCAAACAAGGCAAAGGCCAGGAGCGCTCTGCCGCGAGAAAGGTACTGCCTGGCAAGCAGAAAAAAAACTCCCAGGGAGGCAAGACCAGCAACCAGCGGCACAAGCCGCAAAACCTGCTCGCCAACTCCCAGCCAGTCGGAGACCAGCCTCTCCAGAACCAGAAAGCCCTCTGGCACCTCCTGGAAATAGGCAAGCTGGTGGGCAAGCAGATCAGGCCAGGTCGCCGTGACCACATTCACAGCTAACTTGGCTTCATCCGTACTCAAGGGACTACGAGCCAGATAGGCAAAGAGGCGCATAGCGATGCCAACAGCCACGAGGAGAAGAAGGGTGGCCGGATAGAACCTTTCTGTAAGCGCTATCGTGCGCTCCTCTAGCCAGGAGGGATTGCAGGCAGGCACAATCTGCTCTCAGTTACGACCGGTTGACCAAGCACAAGGCAAGTATAAAGCAATAACTGGCGACAGCGCTCAAGCCGGAGGCCGGCTGGTGAAAAAACTATGTCCTGAATATAGACAGCGCTCTCAGGCCGTGCAATCAAGGCCGGTGCGGTGCTTAATGGCGCCAGAAAAGCGTCTGGATACTGCTTTCCAGTCGAGGTTCTTGACAAAGGCATCCAGATAGGCCCCCCGATCGATGCCATAGTCGATCATGTAAGCATGCTCGTATACGTCCAGCACCAGAAGCGGTACCACGGCGGCCGGCACCCAGAGGTTATGGAGATCGAGCGCATAAGCGCAGATCTCGCCTATCCTAAGGTTGTAGCCGACTACTACCCAACCCCGGGCAGCTTTACCTGCAGCCTTGAGATAGTCCATGAACTTGCCGGCTGAGCCGAAGGCGCCGCCGATGGCCGCTTCCAGCTCGCCTGCAGGCTCGCCGCCCTCTCCACCCAGGTTGCCGAAGTAAAGCTCGTGGTAGACGACACCGTTTAAAGCATAGCTCTCCTCGACCAGGAGCTCCCGGAAAGGCGAGAAGGTCGCATTCGCCCCTTCCAGGGAGGCCTGCTTCAACTCTTGCCTAATCGAGTTGCTCTTGGTCACATAGCCGTTGTAGAGCTGGAAATGCTGCTTGAGCTGGTTGGCCGAGAAGCCGTCCATACCCTTGCCCAATAGGTAGCCAAACTCCTTGGCCAGGTAAGGGGCCGCACCTGTCCCGGCTCCGCCGGGGGAAGCAGCCTTCCCAGCCGCGCCATAAAGGGTTGTGGCAGCTGCCGCCCCCAGGATAAGAACCTCTCGGCGGGTGACCGCCTCCGAACCTAAAATCTCGTAATTCCCTACAATTTCTGGCTTTCTGCCTGACATGACTTTCTCCTCGCCGTCTCAGCTACCCCAGGG
>CAYPBX010000498.1:0-2753 GCA_964409075.1 uncultured Candidatus Obscuribacterales bacterium | reverse complement strand
GTCGAGAAAAACCGCTTGTTTTTCTTTACGACCGAGCAAGGCAAAAAGTTCATATCTACCTCTGTCTTTTGGCCATTGCCATGGACAGTGGTAAAGAATCTTCAAGCGCACCTCGTGTGCAGGATTGATTACCTGGCCGAGGCTACCGGCTCCTTTGCCAATTGGTGCTGGCCTGATGTTGCACCTGCCGGCAAGGCAATAAGATTGAACTGGAAATCCTCCCTGTTGCTCAAGCCGCCTATGAGGCAGACGACCAGACCTGTAAAGACGCTTACAAGCGAGGACCAGACTAGGAGATGAGCGTCCTCGACTATGTTGGCATACAGCGCCAGCGGCGTGCCCAGAACCAGCGAGGCGGCAATGGCAGCCACAGCGCCTGATGCCGGCAGGCGTCTCCAGTACAGTGACAGTATGGTCGGGAAGAAGCCTGCGGCTGACAGAGCTCCACTGGTGAAGAAGACCCAGAGGATCTTGGGCTGCATGAGGGCAATGGATGTGCCGATAAGCGCCACAATCAGCATCGAGCTCCGGGCGGCGCGCAGCATTGTCTCTGAGCTGGCCGAGCGATTCATGTACCGCTTGTATATGTCCACGCTACCCAGGCAGCTGGCTGCGCAGAGTGCCGAATCCAAGGTCGAGCAGAGGCCAGCAAGCGCCATGAAGGTAAACGCCCAGAGGGCAAGCCGGGGCAGGTGGGCTGCAATTGTTGCCGGTCCCACCATCTGTGGATCGGCAACCGACATGGCTCCTGCCTGTACCTGGGTGGCGGCGATGAAGCCGAGAATGGAGAGTGTCACAGGCACCAGGCCGAAGATGAGTCCACCGGCTACGAAGGTCTTAGCGATGTTCTCCCTGCGTACAGCAGCCGCTCTCTGGAAAAACATCTGATCGCACAGCGGTCCAGCCAGCAAGGTTATGGTCATGGGGATACCCATGCTAAAGGCGATCCAGGGATCGAGGACCGATCGGTGGTTGCCGTCAACACCGCCCAGGCCTTTGAGGATTGTTGCAATTCCCCCGGATTCGGCAATGCACCAGGGCACCAGCACAAATGCCAGCCCCAGCACCATTGCCATTTGAATTATGTCTGTGAGAACCGAGGCCTTGAGCCCGCTCCAGAGGCAGTACGAGAGCGCAATCCCCATCATTATTAATACGGCAACTCTGACCTCCAGTCCGGCGAGCTCATGAATCAGAAAGCCACCGGCTACGGTATTGCTGATTACAGCTGCTAGCTGGTAGCCGAAGAAAATAAAGAGAAAGG
Source organism: uncultured Candidatus Obscuribacterales bacterium (assembly GCA_964409075.1). GTDB lineage: Bacteria > Cyanobacteriota > Vampirovibrionia > Obscuribacterales > Obscuribacteraceae > CAYPBX01. Next base: position 1,489 of record CAYPBX010000498.1, on the reverse strand, counting down.
CCAAATGGGCTGATTTAACTCCGGAGAATCGTTGAGCGATAAACTCGGGCAGCGTGTATCCGGCAGGCAACAGCTTGCGCATTCTAATGGCCAACGGCACGAAGACAAAAAAGCAGAGCACATTGGGAAGCGTGAACCAGAAGATGCCCGGCAGGCCCATTTTATATGCCTGCATAGAGCAGACAAAGATGGCCGGCGCCCAGACCCAGCTCACGGCAATGCTTACAGCGCCTTGCCAGACGGGCAGGTTTCTGTCGGCAGCCAGGAAGCCTTCCGGGTGCATCTCCTTGCGATTGAAGATGCGCACAGCAACAGCAACTATGGTTGCGAAGACAAAAATTATGCAAAAAAGCTCTGTCTGGGAGATCAAGCCTGTCCTGCCATTAACCCCGGGCGCCAGTTGACCGTTAGAATAAGGCAGAATTGCCCATTTGTAACGCTACCCGATGGGAACACTCCCACCCGGAGCAGAAGAAAGAATCTGAAGCGCTGACTGAGATTTTGTCCGTTTGTTCTCAGCGTGCGCTGACTGACGCCGGTTGCTGAGCCATGCTCTCAATTTCGCGCGCGCGGATAATCCAGGGGTGTTGACTGGACCACTCGGAGGCGATGCGCTCGATCGTTTTGACAGTGGTTGTGTCGGGGACGACATACCCGAAGATGGTGTACTGCTGATCCAGGTGTGGTGCGTCTCCCAGCAATATGGAAAAAGAGCTGACGGCAGAATCCACGGCACCGAAGCGCGCCATGCTCAGCGACCAGCGCTTATGAGCCAGCTGCCCTGCCCTTTGCCAGTTGACCTCCAGGGGCAGCCTGCGCAACAAACGGTACTGACCGTTGGAAATGCGCGGTTGTCCATCTGCTTTGCTTTCTGCATTGGCGGTTTGCAGAACGAAGTTCGGCTCCCAGCGGTAGATAGCAGTACCGTTGAAGACGCCATTTGTCAAAAGCTTGTGCATTTGTGTGGCATGGATGGGAGCGAGATCCGGGTCGAGCACCAGGTGTATTTTGCCAGCGGAAGTCTCCAACTCCACGGCTTTGCGTTGTCTCAATAAGGGCCCGTCCATGGTCTCATCAAAGAGTGGGTGTGCCGTAACGTCCGGTTCGGGATTGGAAGGTGGCGTGGATGTGGTCGAAGCCTGATTAGGATTGGTGATACCACAAAACAGTCGGTCGCCGTCCTTATAGAGAACCAGTTGCGGAACGGAAAACGCTGCTTCCGACTCCGTTACGCCCGTTGTCACCCAGCTGGGCTTCTTAAACTTATCGTCGGCGAAGAATATGCCCAGAGCCACCATTGAATCTTGTGGTTCCATCGTATCGTTGACATAAGTTGCCTCCAGCTCGTAGCGCTGTCCGACCGGCAGGTCTATGCCGTCAGCCGATAAGATTGAGTCGATATTCTCAAGCTCGAGCCCAGACTCTGTGTCAGTCCTTGCCTTTACCGAAAAGATCTTGTGACGCTCCTGGCCATCGCAACGCACAAGGG
>CAYPBX010000497.1:2078-2766 GCA_964409075.1 uncultured Candidatus Obscuribacterales bacterium | reverse complement strand
AAAGCAGCCCTTGAGTAAGCTATCTACACGTAACTCATACGGTTTACTTGCGCTAGCCTACGTTGCAAGCCAATCGGCTTTTGAAAGTGTAAATGTGCTCTATCTCAAGTTGCTTTGTTTATGCCTATGACATTTAAAGACAAAAGAGTGACATACTTTTCACTGTAGCGAATTGCCACAGCCAATGTAAATCTTTCCTTTAGGTTTAGAGGCGTATTTGCATACGTTGCTCGTTAAATTCACACGCAGCAACCTACGCCTCAACTCTGCCAAGCAAGGCCGAGCAGCGCTTCAAAGCCTTGTGTCCTGGCATCGACTAAATGGTTACGCTAACCTTGCGCGAGGTCTGGAGAAATTGTTAACGCTGGTTAACGCTTTTTTTGCGGCCGCTTACAAGATCATCGTAGGATTGTAAATATACCTGTCTGAGTTCGCCAACTTTTTGCAGCCGCATTAACTAATCTCATAGCCAGCTGAGGTAAGCACCAGTAACCATCCCGATTGATGGGGAATGAGCAAATTGGCCGCCCCAGGCCTATGCACCTCACCCAGCATTTGCGACAGTTACCTCCAACTGTGCCTTCCAAATTATGAGGTTTTCATGGGCGGCAAGAAGAGGTCGAAATCAAACATCGTGCATCACCGCTTCAACACCAAGGGGGTCCGAGTGCAGACCACCACAAATTCG
>CAYPBX010000497.1:0-2068 GCA_964409075.1 uncultured Candidatus Obscuribacterales bacterium | reverse complement strand
GAGAAAGCAAGAAACGTCCGGCGACTGGGCCACGTCCGTGCTCATGTTGCTGATCGTGGGGCTTTTGAGCATCTGGATAATCTCGGCGTACTTAAACAAGTCCGCTGTCGGCGATGAGGGCCTTCCGGCCAGCCAGGGCTCAGACAATCACAGTGCAACTGTTCCGTCTATCCAGATCAATCCGCCTGTGCATCAGCAGTCATCCGGGACCTTTGAACGCATTCCCCCTGAGCGCAGGGACAAGCGTTTCCTCCCAGGTGAACCTGTCTTTCCCAGGCATCCGTTGCCGGAGATTCTCCCTTGAGTCTCACTCAAGCTCGTGAATACGGGCTGCTTGTCGACTTCTCCGGCTGACTGCGGAAGTGCACACACGGTCTCTCGACTCGCGATGAGCTCTGCCGCAGCACTTACCATTCCTGCAGCTTGTTGTGCTACCAGCCGGCTGGTCTTTCTCTCTGTCGCGCACCCAGAACGCAAATAACCCCTAAACAAACTGGCCTACCCCGGTATTAGTTGTACGAGCATTTCCACGCTGGAAATGGAGCCGGTTGGCCGTTTTGTTGCAGAATGGAGACAAAATGCGCACCATCTGGGACAAACTTCATGACCTCGTCAGCACCGAAGAAGGATTCTCACTTGTGGCCGTGCCGGCCATGATTGGAATTGGAGTTCTCTGTTTCGCTGAGATCAACCTAAGTATCAAGCTCCTGGTGCTTGTCGTTTCTCTGATCCCTCTCACCTTCTTCATCGTCCGCCCTCTGCTCGTCAAGTTCCGGCAGAAACTTGTGTACGACGGCGAGGCATCCATTGATATCAATGGATGGCCGAGCGGACCCCCATCGCAACCGTATCCGGTGACGCTGGTCGTGCCAGGACTGGGGACCATGCAATTCGCAATCCCCAACTCTCTGGCAGATCACCTGCAAACCAGTGTGCTCAATGGCCCTCGTCCACACGAGATCGACGAACCACTGCACTGGCAAGGCACCGTGAGAGCGCGTGTCAAGCGTGCCCTGACCTACGGCCCATTCGTGGAGCATATTCAGTTGCCATCGGGGACGATTGTCCGGTATGACGAGATCGCCTGGTAGAGCACAGGTGTTAGCTCATGCTCAAAGGAGTAACCATGAAACACAACGAGATCAATCAGCTGCTCGAGCAGCTCAGCGAGCGCGTCCAGCACGGAGAACTCAGAATGCGCCTGGTCCCCCTTCTGGTGGAACTCGCAACCAAGCTGGAAGAAAGCGACAATCCGCGCTGGCACGATGATGCCCGGCGCCTTCGCTTCGGAGTTCAGTCAATCCACCGAGGCGGCGCCTACGGAGGCTTCGTGCCCCAGCGCGTCTGATCTGGATTCAACTGTCGCGCCCCTGAATTGTTGTCAGGACAGGGGTAACGCACCGCCGTCCAGGCTCACCTGACGCGCGCTCTTGTTGCCATGATCACAATCTTCGGGACAGGACACACAGGGCAGGAGACGGGGCTCGCTCATCCCGTCTCCTGCCGCTGCTGTGACCCCACTGAGTTTCTGCGTTTCTTACTACTACTGCTTATCGTATCCATCTGCAACCCGGATTATTCACGGGAGTGACACCAGGGGGAGGTTTTCAAAGATAGAAAAGCCCTGCCAGCGGACCGCAGACTGGCTTTGACCGAGGTGGCGGCGATGTGTGTCGGAGAAAGCCGGCGCCCAGACCTGGTCAAACACACCATGCAGGATCTGTTCAAACAGCAGGTTTATGCGATAGCCGCTGGCTACGAGGATTGAAACGATGCTGCTTCGTTGGCAAGAGATGCGATGTATCAACTGGCGCTTGGCCGGCCGGCGAATTCTGACGTCAGGCTGGCGTCGCAGCCGACATTATCGCGCTGGGAAAACGGGTTCGAATCAGCGGGACTAGCCGCTCTTCAGAGGTTACTGGTGCATACGTTCGTCCGCACGCGCAAGAAAGCGCCCCGTGTGCTGCGGCTTTACATGGACACGACACATGATGATGTGCACGGATACCAGCAACTTTCCTTCTATAACGGTTTCTACAAAACCTATTGCTACACGCCGCTGTTCATA
>CAYPBX010000496.1:0-2770 GCA_964409075.1 uncultured Candidatus Obscuribacterales bacterium | reverse complement strand
AAGCACAAGATAGAGGATAGCGCTCGCCGGCAGCACCGGGTGACGCTCGAGTCCTTGCACGACATGCTCGAGCAGGGTCAGGTCAGGGCGCTCAATATAATCGTCAAAGCCGATGTCCACGGGACGGCCGAGGCGATTGCCGACCAGGTGCGCAAGCTATCGTCAGACAAGATACAGGTGAACGTCGTCCGCTCAGCTTCAGGCGACATCACCGAGACGGATGTTCATCTAGCTGTCTCATCCGATGCCATTATCGTCGGTTTCAACGTACAGCCGGACCCTAACGCCAACAGGGTCAAAGGCGAAGCTGGAGTCGATATACGTACCTACAACATCATTTATCAGATTACCCAGGACCTGGAGAAGGCCATTCAGGGCCTCATGGAACCCGAAAGAAGGGAGGTCGAGCTCGGGCAAGCCGAGATAAGGCAGCTATTTAAGATCGGCAAGGCTGTGGTAGCCGGCTGCTATGTCGTACAGGGCAAAATCCAGAGGGGAGCAACTGCACGCATTCAGCGCGAGGGTGAGATCCGCTGGGAGGGCAAGATTGATACGCTCAAGCGCTTCAAGGACGACGCGCGTGAGGTAGCGCAGGGGTATGAATGCGGGATGAGCTTCGACAAGTTCAACGACATAGCGGAAGGCGACATAGTCCGCTGCTATGTTATAGAAGAGATCAAGCGCGAAACCGCCCACTGACTTAAAATTAAGACCTCTGAAGGGCATAAGGGATCAAGACATGTCCGTTCCCAGATCACTGAGAGTTGCCCGGGCAATCAAGAAGGAGATGTCCGAGATAATCAGCCGTAATCTCAAGGACGAGCGCATAGACGGCCTGGTCTCCATCACCGATGTGGAGTGCAGCCCGGACTGTCGGCGGGTCAAAATATTCATCTCCGTGTACGGGCAAAAGGAGCAGCAGGAAGGCACCATGGAAGCGCTTAACGACAATTCAAGCTACATACGCGGCGAATTAGGCAGGCGCATACGGCTGAGATTTGCCCCTGAAGTAAGCTTCCACCTCGACGATTCTCTCGAGCGCGGCGCCAAAGTGTCACAAATACTGGACAAGATTGCGCGTGGAGAGATCTGACCGCGCCGATGCCGATGTTTGGTTTTATCAATCTTCGCAAGCCACAAGGAATAACCTCACACGATGCGGTAGTCCGGGTAAGGCAGATATGCAAAATCAGCCAGGTAGGGCACGCGGGCACACTCGATCTTCTGGCTGAGGGCGTTCTTCCCGTAGCGCTGGGCAAAGCCTGCCGCCTGATTAGATGGTTTCCCGGCAGCAAAGTCTATAAGGCGGAGATCCTTCTTGGAACTGTCACCGAAACCGACGACATTGAGGGGCAGGTATTGGCAGTAAGCGATAAGCTGCCGGGGCCGGAGACAATCGCCGCAAGACTCGTTGAGTTTACCGGCAGCCAGGAGCAGGCACCACCGATTTATAGCGCGGTTCGTCATGAAGGCAAGAGACTCTATGAACTAGCCAGGGAAGGCAAGACGATACCGGAGATACGCAAGAAGCCGATCCGCATCACCAGTATAGACCTTCTCGATGTGACCCTGCCGGTAGTGCATATACGCGTCTCCTGCAGCGCCGGCACGTACATACGCTCCCTGGCACGCGATCTCGGGGACGCTCTGGGTTGCGGAGGCTGCTTGCAGGCGCTGACGAGAGAGCAGTCAGGACCTTTCCATATTGGCAGCTCCTGTTCTCTCGGTCAGCTCGAGCAGCTCGCCGGCATGAGCTGCCTGGCACAGGCAATTGCCAGCCCGCAAGACGTTCTCGGCCTGGAAAGTTTTCAGCTCAGCGATGAGGAGCTAGCCTTTGTAGCGCATGGACGGTCGATCGCCTGCCAGAAGGATTTCGCAGGGGCTGTTCTGGCTATGTCAGGCGCTTTCCTTGTGGCTGTGCTGCAGCCAGCCCAGGACAAGCTCAAGCCAGAGGTTGTGCTTATAAATGGAATCCAGTACACTCGATAGAGTCACCGTCATCAACCTCACAGTCTTTGTGGAAGCGCTCATCCTGCTTTCCGCAACCGTAGGCACACGATTCGGCAATCTAGATCTGATACGCCTCTTGCAATTCCAGCCCGAGAGCTTTCTGGTCGGTGTTCTGGCCGGCCTGGCTCTTGCTCTATCAAGCCTCCTTATTATGTGGCTGGGCCGATTCGTCCCGGCCCTCTCCCGCTTGAGAGAGCTCATTGTCAAGCAGATCGCCCCAATCTTTGCCAGGCTGACCTTCATCGACATACTTGTGATCTCTGCGATTTCAGGGTTCTGCGAGGAGGTCTTCTTCCGCGGGGTGCTGCAGCAAACAATCGGCATCATATGGGCAAGCATCCTATTTGGCATCTGCCACTGCCCGAGCTTCAAACATCTCTCCTACGCACTCTGGGCTGTAGCGGCCGGATTCTTCCTTGGCTGGTTGCTCATCTATACAAACAATCTCTGGGCTCCTGCCTGCGCGCATGCGATAAGCAATGCGGTTGCGCTCTTGATTATCCGCTACGGCATCAAGCCGCAGACTACACAGGACACAAGTAAAAAGGAATGATACTGATTTGTCCATAGCCGCTTCCGCTCGCTCCCGTGAGCCCGGGCGCTGCGCTCGGCTGCATGAGTCTGGACTTCAGGAACTCGCAGCAAGCGCGGCAAGAGCGGAGCAGGCGAGGAACGAAGCCTGCGGAGCGCCCCTGATACCACGCCCAGGGAGTAGAGCGGAGCAGCCCGTTACCGGGCCGCGCAGCGGAACGTGTAGGGA
>CAYPBX010000495.1:0-2776 GCA_964409075.1 uncultured Candidatus Obscuribacterales bacterium | reverse complement strand
CCACGTAGTGGCGACAGAGCGATTAGACATGTTTGCAGCCGGGCTAATGGCGGGCGGGACGCCTGCGCTCCGGAGGTTTAGGCCATTAGTATTGCGGTGAGTTAATCAAGATTGGGTTTAGGCGGAGATGAGAAGATGGACTTTGAACTGACAGAAGAGCAATTTGCCATTCGCAAGCATATGCGTGAGTTCGCGGAACGGGAGATTGTGCCCAAGGCGGCAGTTAATGATCGCGCCTGCAGGTTCGACTGGGAGATTGCGCGCAAGATCTTCAGCCAGGGCTTTCTGGGCTGCCCGATTCCGGAGAAATACGGCGGGCTGGGGCAGGATTTTATCGCCTACGGGCTCATGACCGAGGAGGTAAACAGGGTATGCTCCTCGACCAGAACGCTTTTTTCAGTACAGACCTCGCTTGTGGCGCTTACTATTCTCAAATGGGGCAGCGAAGCGCAAAAACAACACTATCTGCCCAGACTCTGCTCAGGCGAGATGATCGGCTGTTTCGGATTGACCGAGCCTGAGGCCGGCTCTGACGCTGCCAACCAGCAGACCAGGGCTGTCGAGGACGGCGATACATATGTTCTCTCCGGACAGAAGGTCTGGATATCCAACGGGTCGATAGCCACGCATGCGCTTGTCTTTGCCACCGTGGAAAAATCCCGCGGTCATGAGGGCATCACCGCCTTCCTGGTCGACACTAAATCTAACGGCTTCAGCGCCCAGCCGATCAAAGGCAAGCTGGGGCTGCGCGCCTCAGATACCTCCTCGCTCTTTCTCGATGAGGTCAGGGTGCCCAAGGAGCACATACTAGGCAATGTTGGCGACGGCTTTAAAATTGCCATGTCCGCACTGGACAACGGGCGCTTCTCGGTGGCTGCCGGTGCAGTAGGCCTGGTGCAGGGCTGTATCGATGCCTGCACCAAATACGCTATGGAAAGGAAGACATTCGGGCAGCCGATCGGCAGCTACCAGCAGATTCAGGCCATGATAGCGGATATGGTGGCGGACTGCGAGGCCGGGCGCCTGCTCTACCTGCGGGCAGCGCACCTGAAGAACAAAGGTGTGCGCAATACGCTGGAGACATCCATAGCCAAGCTCTTCTGCGGCGAGGCTGCCAACCGGGCCGCTCATAACGCAGTGCAGATATACGGGGGCTACGGCTACTCGGACGAGTATCCTGTGGAGCGGTACTTCCGGGACGCGAAGGTGTTGAATATCTATGAGGGCACGCGCGAGATACAGCGCCTGATTATCGCTCAGGATGCCCTGGGAATCCGCTATGCCAACGGCCAGCCCTCCGGCAAGCCGACGGCGCTGGCTGGTGTGGCCGGGTAGGCGATAGGCGCTGATGTCACGCCTGTGCCTGAATTTGCACTCGCTAAGCCACTTCATTGCTTTGGCAGCGTCATCCGCACCGCATAACCGAGCTTCTGCGCCAGACAAACAAGCGCATCCAGCGAAAATTCGCTCTGACGCCCTTTCATCAAGTCGCTATTAATTCAATCATGCAACGCTCAGCCTGTCCGTGATTTGGCTGGGCTCAGCGCGCACCGCCGGGTGTTGCATGCTTTCCTTTTGCCTTGTGGATGCGGGCACGGGGAATGATCTCTTTAGCCTGGAGCAGGTCAAGGACTGCCCTGGTCTGGGCCAACGTGGATAGCTTGCTCGTGTCCAGGCGCAGATGAGGGTGGTGCGGGAGCTGGTAGGGGGCGGAGATGCCGGTCATGGAGGTCAGCTGTCCTGAGCTGGCCTTCTGGTAGAGCCCCTTCTTGTCTCGTTTTCGAGCAATATCAAGCGGGCAGTAGAGGAAGACCTCCAGAAAGTCCCCCGGGCCGATTATGGCTTTTGCTGTTTGCCTGTCGTGCTCGTAAGGAGCGATGGCAGCAACCAGCACAATGGCTCCAGAATTAAGCAGGATCCTGGCTACATGAGCGATTCTGCGAATATTCTCTGATCGGTCCTCTGGGCTGAAGCCAAGATCTGCATTCAGCCCGAGGCGCACATTGTCTGCGTCCAGCGTGATGGCCCTGTAGCCTTCCTTAAAGAGCGCATGCTCCAACTGCTTGGCTAAAGTTGATTTACCTGAGCCGGAGAGCCCCGTGAGCCAGACTACCGATCCTCTGTGCCCGTGTGCCCTCTCTCGCTCCTGGCGCAAAATGAGACCTGGCTGTGCAAACAGATGAGGATTGATAGCAATGGTCTTTAAGGCGCGGGGCGAGCGAGCTGAGATGGCTCCAGCAGCCACGGTGCTGTCTTGCGTGCAAAGGACAAAGCGGTTGAGTTGTGAGCGGCTGTCATGCCTGTCGAAAGCCAGGGGTGAGACTGTCCGTACCCGCACGTAAGCAAAATCCCCTGTCGCTACCGAAGAGATCTGAGCCGGATCCAGGCTGACTGCATCTTCTGTTGCTGGATGGACGGTGCATTCTACCTGGCTGGTGCCAATTTTGATGAGGTAGGGCGCACTTGGCGACAGCGGCTCATCGCTGAGCCAGACAATCTCGGCGATGAGTTCGTTGTCGACAGCCGGGCCGTCCTCCAGACGGGAGGCCACTTCACCCCACTCTACGTAGACCTCTTCGGCTAGAATAATTGCAATTGCATCGCCGGCGCTGGCGCTCTTTAGGTCGAAGTCAGGAAAGCGGGCTATGCTGGCGATTTGAGAGAGCTGGCCTGAAGGCGAAAAGAGAATTGCGTCTCCTGGCTTAACTGATCCGGAGAGCACGCGACCGAGCAGATACCGTTTCTTGGCCAGGACCGTGCCCGCGGGCTTTTCTTC
>CAYPBX010000494.1:0-2783 GCA_964409075.1 uncultured Candidatus Obscuribacterales bacterium | reverse complement strand
AGGTATGGACTCAAAGGACACTGGGGCGCTTTTGACTTTCACCAACATCCATGAGGCAAAGAGCTACGCTGAGCGCCCTCAGCCTATGACCCGTGAGCCAGGTCCTTCAAACAGACCGTAAGCTTCCCGCGCCACAGGCAATTCGCAGCTGGCGCGGGAAGCGCCATTGTTTGCCGAGGAGGCGCTCGGTCTTCCCAGCCCCGCCTCCCCGTTGGCTTCAGGATCTTTGTCTTGAGGACCTGTCTCTCCCGCGCAGCCACCGCCTGCAGGTAAAGCAGCAGCCTTGCCACCCTCATCTGAGCCTTCCAGCACAAGCTCCGCCAGCTTTGCTGAATCGCCCCGGTTGCCAGGCGCAAACGACTCGCTGGCGAGCTTGATGCGCACGGAGAGCTTACGCCCGACAACCAAGCTCAAGATAGCTTCTATCCTCTCCGTGCGGCGCCCAAGCGCCTTCTGGAACTGCTCGGCTTTAACGCCAATCGTCAAGACATCCTGGCTGGTGCTCAAGGGACAGGCATGTTGAGACATCAAGCTATAGGTGGGCAGGCTCTCCTTTTGCAGGCACTGGAGCAGCTGCGACCAGATTGAATCCAGATCTGCCCGGTCAGCCGGCAGTTTACTCAGCCTCTCCTGAAAAGGGGGAAGATCATCTACTTTTTTCGTCTCCTTGGCCGGGCTGAGCAGCCCTGTCGGCCCCTTGCCATCCTGCCTGCCAGCTGCCGGCTGGCTACCAGGGCTCTTCTGTCCCCGGTCCGCGAAGCCTGAAATTCTGCTGCCTTCCGCCTCACTGTGAGATGATTGCGATGCCTCTGCCTGCCTGCCCAGAGAAGACTCGAGCTTCTCCACCCGCACGACTAGCCCGGACAAAAGAGCAAGATCATGACGGTGGCACAGTCCAAGTAAACCGATCTCAAAGGCCAGGTGTGGTTTGCCTGTCCGGCGCAGGCTTGCCTCAATCCGGCTTAGCTCGGCAAGCATTGCCGACAGCTCCGCCGGTGGGCAGAGCCGTGCTTGCTGCCTGACTCCCTCCAGATATGCCGGCGAGCCAAGAATGCTGTCGCCTGCAGGCTCAGCTTCTCCGCCGGCAACCAGATAACTTGCCTTGATCAGGTTTAGAAAGTGCCTGCTCAAATCAGAGGCGATGACTGCTGGCTCCCGTCCTTCCGCCAGGAGGCGATTGAATACCTTAAGAAGCGCATCCCCCTGGCGAGCCAGTATCTTTTCGCTCATCTCAAGAAGCGCATCTTCGCTGACTGCCCCGGTAAGGGCGAGGAGATCGGCAGCACAGACGACCCCGCCTGGCGGTTGCAAGAGGCTTGCCTGATCGAGAAGGGAGAGCGCATCACGCAAGCTGCCCCCGGAGCAGCGCGCAATCATGTTGAGGGCCTGATCGTCAATCTCTATCTGCTCCCGGGAAGCAATCTGCCTCAAATAGAGGCACAGCTCCGCCTGCCCGACCAGGCGAAAGATAAGGCCCTGGCAGCGGCTGGCGATTGTAGCCGGCACCTTGTGCTCCTCGGTCGTGGCCAGGATGAATAAAACCCTGGGCGGCGGCTCTTCGATGGTCTTCAAAAGCGCATTAAATGCCTCCCGGGTGAGCATGTGGCATTCATCGATGATGTAGATTTTGAAGCGTCCGCTTACAGCCACCAGCGGCGCCCGCTCAATCAACTCCCTGGCATCATCGACGCTGTTGTTGGAGGCAGCGTCAATCTCAAAAACAGCAGGCGATCTGCCCTCCCTTATCTCGATGCAGGCAGTGCAACTCTGGCAGGGGCTGGCAGTAGGACCCTGCTGGCAGTTAAGCGAGCGGGCCAGGATCCTGGCGGTCGAGGTCTTGCCAGTTCCGCGCGGGCCTGTGAAGAGATAGGCATGGGCAAGCCTGTCGTTATCGATGGCATTGGTCAGCGTGCGGCAGACAGCATCCTGACCGACAAGAGCTTGAAGCGACTGCGGCCGCCACTTGAGATAGAGAGGCTCGTAATGATTAAACCCTGACTCCATGCTCAGCGCCTGACTGCCCTTACGACCTGCGCTTGCCACAGGCAAGCCGCTTGGATTGAAAATAGTACCTGATTGTAGACCGGTCCCTTTAGAAACTAACGAGGCTTTCGCTCAAGGCTGTTATCTAATCACATTAAAAATAAACAGATTGGCTACCCTGGGCGGCTGACCTGCCTCCTGGCGGGCTATTAGGAAACCGACCTGGCTCAACGGATATATATAGTTCTGACCGGAGCCTGGCTCCGGCTCAGGGATGATGAAGGCTGGCTCGCCAAAGCGCTTCTTGACTGAAGAGAGACTGTTGCCGATAGCAACCTTGAAGTCAGGTCCGGCAAGCGAGGAGTCGAATATGCGCACGGCCTCGACCATGCCGTCGCGCAAGAACACCTGCAGAGCATCGCCCCGGGCGCCCGGGCGCCGATAAGACCATACCTCCCAGCCATCTATGGAGCGTTTCTTGGCCTTGCCCAGAGCCAGGAGCGCCTCCCTCGCCTCGATCTTGGAGCAGCCCAGCCTGACCAGCGGAATGCCTGTAGCTATATTTGGGGGCAAGAGCGCCAGCTGATACTCCCTGACCACTGCCGGACCCTGCCCGCCCAGGCCGTGGTACTGCAATGTTCCGTCGTAACCGGCCCTGACCTCGGTCTCCGCATCCAGGCGCAAGTCCCGATCGGCTCGCAAGCGCGCTGCAGTTAAATTCTCGGGTCTGTCCAGATTGCTGCTACGGGTCCACGGCGACAACCTCCTGCCACGGACAAATGCGCCGGAAGTCGAAATGC
>CAYPBX010000493.1:0-2794 GCA_964409075.1 uncultured Candidatus Obscuribacterales bacterium | reverse complement strand
AGAGCGCTGTGCATAATCGTACGCAGGTAGTGTTAACTCACGCCTTCTGCTAGACCGTAGACCGGCACCAGCCGGCCAGCATGAATGCTTGTGATGCTGTCGAGACCAGCTGCCCCTTTGAGCACCACCTCTATCTCGGCACCCTTGAGCACAAGGCGCCTTCCGAAACAATCCGCCTGTGTCGTTCCTGAAACCAGGACCTGCGCGCCGACAGGATATCGAGCACGCGCTGCCGCGATAACACGCTCGTTGTGGCGTCCGCCTGTAAAGCGCGCGACAGATATGGTACCGGTACCGTCGTCGATGGTTACAGAAACGACGGAAAGTTTGCCGCTCCTTGCCTGGAAAGCATTAACAGACTTAACACTCCCAAAAATTGTCGCCGCTTGCCCCGGCTGCAGATCCCCTATGAGAATTCGATTACTGAAGTCAAGATGGCACCGGGGATAGTGACGCAACAGGTCGGCGACTGTAGAGATATTCAGCGCAGCCAGCTTGCGCGCATTGCCCGGCCCGACGCCGGCAACGGATTGAACATCCACTGAGTCAGGCTCACCTTCCTGCCGGCATCCGCGGTCATGCGCCTGCTGTAACCGTTTTCCAGCACCCGACCTGCCGCTGCCGGCTGGCCCGGCATTCTGGTGCCCGCTACCCTGAGGTCGGTCCAGCTGCCCGACCGGGCTGCCACCACTTGCCACCTCCTCCACAAGCAAAGCCTCTACCTGGCGTACCGCTGTTATCCGGGCAGCTACATCAAGATGCGCATATCTCCTGAACAGAGAAAGCACCGCAGCCCAGCCAGGCTGCGACGGATACAACCTGCTCAGTTGCGCGGCCGTCTGGCTGACAAACTGCGAGAAGGTCTTGTGCTTACCCTGGAAGTCCGAATAGCGCGCTCGGCGCTCAAGCGCACAGGCCTTCCGCAGGCGACCGATCTCCTCTTTGAGCGGGCAAGATGCATCCGACATTACTGGAGGCGATTGAGAATCAATTTCGAGATTGCCTTGAGTGTGGCAAAAACTCCCAGCCCCTCACAGGCTACCGCCTCAAAACTGGGCACAGTTCGTATGTTGAGATCCCGCTCCATCTGTTCAATTGCCATAGCAGAAGCAAGGTCGCGCTTGTTGTACTGAAGGACCCAGGGGATGTTGTCTAAAGTAAGGCTGTATTCAGCCAGGTTCTCGATCATGTTTTGCAACGAATCCACATTCTCCCTGGTGCGCATGGAGTCCGAGTCAGCCACAAAAATTATGCCGTCGACGCCGTTTAAAATGAGCTTCCGGCTGGCATTGTACTCCACCTGCCCGGGCACGGTGTAAAGTGAGAAGCGCGTCTTGAATCCCTGCACACTGCCAAGATCAAGCGGCAGAAAATCAAAGAATAAAGTCCTCTCTGTCTCGGTAGCCAGGCTGATAAGTTCACCACGTATGGTCGGCGCCAGCTGGCTGTGGATATACTTCAAATTAGTCGTTTTGCCACCGAGCCCGGTGCCATAGTAAACGATTTTGCAATTTATCTCCCTGGCTGCGTAATTTATGAGTGCCATTCCTGCCTTCCTATCCCCTGGCCCGTCAAATCAACCGCATCCTTGCCATGATGCGGCATAAATCAGGCACCGTTTCTGACAACAACCCCTCTGGCAACTCCCGAAACCTTACCCCGGTCACAATGGACTAGCGCCAAGGACAGACTACCACGATATGCAATTTTCATCTAATCCAATTCGTAAGTGTAACTTCTCTGCCTGGCCGACTGCCGTAAAATCTAATAATTTTACGAAGCTGCCTGACCCCATGCTACAATGCCGTGGCTGCTTAAGCGCGCCGGTCAGCTCTTTGAGCAGTGTCGACCGATTCCAGCTATCTTGTCAAGGTTTGCGCCTGCAACAATTTGCTGACTGATCCAAGTGGAGATTGAGAAAATGGCCAGGCGTTGCGAATGCTGCCAAAAGGGTCCTATGACCGGTTACAGCTATACCTTCCTGCGCTCTCACTGGAACCCCCACAGCAAGAGACGGTGGCTGCCTAACATACAGTCCGTGAGGGTGATGTCTGGGAAGACCATCAAACGCATGAAGGTCTGCACCAGCTGCATCAAGAAGGGCAAAATTGTAAAGGCAGGCTGATACTCAGGCCCCCTGCGCCAGATCCATGAGCCTCTCCCTGCCTACCTGATAGGTTTCGTTGCAGAAGTGGCAGCGCCCTTCCGCCTTGCCATCCTCGCGCGCCATGGAGAGAAGATCCTCCGGTCCGAAGGTCTTCAGAGCCAGGATAAAACGCTCCTGGCTGCATTTACAAAAGAATCTTAATGGGCAGATGCTCAAAAGCGGTCTCACTTCGAATCCCGCCAGAATACGGTTTAGGATTGCCTGTGTATCCATGCCCTTTCTCATGAGCATGGTTATGCAGCCGAACCTGGTTACATTGTTCTCCAGCTGACAGATAGTCGCCTCTGTATGGTCCGGCAAAAGCTGCACGATTAGTCCGCCTGCTGCCTCCACCCCCTTACTGGACAGGTGCGTGCCGACGATAACGACGGAACCTGTCTGGTCGGAGGTGACAAGATAACGGTTGATATCCTCTCCCACCTCGCCGGTGGCCAGCTCCACAGAGGAAGTATATGGCCTGCCGAGCCCCTGATCGACAGTAACATGCAGATAACCTGTGCGCCCAATAGCTCCACCGACATCGAAATTGCCCAGAGAATTGGGAGGCAGCTCAAGTTGAGGATGATCCACGTAGCCACGTACAGTCCCTTCTGTCTCTTATACACATCTGACGCTGCCGACGATCTT
>CAYPBX010000492.1:0-2795 GCA_964409075.1 uncultured Candidatus Obscuribacterales bacterium | reverse complement strand
GTCCAGCTCCGAGTCGCCTGGGCTAATTAAAGCACACCTGCCGTCTGCTTCCCTGATAGCCCTGTTGCGCAACCCGGTGACCGCGGCCTACGCAAGCTTCAAAGCCTATCAATACCAGACAGGCTGCCCTGTCGCAAAATTCGACGAGGTCGTGAGCAGGCATGAGCCAGGAAGCAGCCTGCCTCCATACATAGAGAACTGCTTCTATCACAAGCAGCTCGAGCGCTACTACAAGCTCTTCGGCCGCGAGCAGATATTTGTCGCCACATTCGAGGAGTTGGTCTCCGCCCCGGAGAGGTTGTTGCCGCGGATCTTCCGGTTCCTGGGGGTCTCTGCCGACTGGAGTCCTGACCTGCTTCCGCACAAAAACAAGACTCTCAGAGCCCGGCTGCGTGGTTTTCACCGCAGGATCCTAGGCTTCACCCGGCTCACCAACAAGACACCCGTCTGGCAGAGGTTCAAACAAACCGGGTTCTACAGTCTGATCGCCTCGCTGTACTGCCGGTTGATGCTGGATGAGTTTCCGCCCCTGCAAGAAGAGACCGCAGACAGGCTCCTTCGCCTCTTCGAGGAGGACATCGCCAGAGTCGAAGAACTCACCGGGCAAGATCTGACAGTCTGGCTAAAGGGTACATGACTGTCGGGTTGGCCCCTGGTCCGGGAATATGCTTTATAGCCGCAGGGTTTTAGCTAGCGAATCCAGCAGGCAGGTCCTCAGAACGGGGCAGCCGTGTGCTAACTGCAAAGAGAGTCAAGCAGCCTTTCGATGAGGCCGACGGGCAGAAAGTCCACAACCTGGTGGTCAAGCTCATCTTTCTGGTTTATTGGCTCTTCATTTTCGAAGGCGCCATACGCAAATGGCTCTTCCCTCAATATCAGCAGATTTTCTTTTTCATAAAAGAGCCGTTTGTGCTCTTAATCTATCTCCTGGCATTTAAATACAGGCTCTGGCCCACCAGGTCCGCGCTTTTCAAATATGCAGTGGTTCTGGGTATGCTCTCCATCCCGCTTATCATCATGCAGGCGATCGCCAACGATCTCAACCCCATTATTGTCATTTACGGCTGGCGCACCTATTATCTTTACATACCGCTGGCATTCATTATCGCCGAGGAGTTCAAGGGACAGGACCTGGCCCGCCTGGTCAGGCAGACGCTCTGGTTTGCGATTCCGGCAGCGCTGCTCATCTCTGTCCAGTATCATTCGCCGGTTGATGCACCCGTAAACCAGCTGCTGGCACAGCACACCGACTGGAGCCTGCCTAGAGACAAGGTCCGTCCCGCAAGCACCTTTTCTGTGGCCAGAGGCCAGGAGCTTTTCGTCGGCTCCGTGATCGCCATGATCTTTTCTGTATGGCTTCTGCCTACAGGCAGGCGGAGCATAAGCAACACGGGGCGCCGGCTTGCCACCCCGGCAGTGCTCGTCCACTTTGCCTTGAACGGCAGCCGGACGATTTTCCTGGAAGCCGCCATCAGCTGCCTGGCGGCCATGGCCGCCGGGCTCCTCATTTACAAGCCGGGGGTGAGAAGCGGCGCTGTCTGGGGACTTGTTACTGTTCCGCTTATGATTGTGATTTTAGCACTTCTTTACGTAACCATATTCTCCGGGGCGCTGGAGACAGCCGTGACGCGCCACGAGCAGGCCGAGAGATCCGAGAGCTCGGCTGTCTTGCCGCGGCTCAAAAGACAGTTTGCCAATATTCTTCCTGCCATCTTCGAAAGCCCGCTTTTAGGTCATGGCATAGGGGTAGGCTCCGGCGGCGGCAGCTATCTGGCTACCGGCAGGCGCACCTTTACCCTGGCCGAGGACGAGTGGCCAAGACTTGTTCAGGAGGGGGGACTCTTCGGCCTCTTGTTTCTGGGTTACCGCATCGCCCTGGTTGTCTGGCTCGGTGTGGGCGCCGTGCTTGCCACCAGGCGCTCATCGAACCCTGTGCCGCTTCTTTTTTTCAGCTTCGCCGGACCAATTCTCCTGCGCGGAGAGATAACGCTCGGCGGTCCCTACACTTATTACGGCTGGCTCTTCGCCGGCTTCACCATGGCAGCCAACAGATTGGCTGCCGGTGGGAAGGAGTCGATTGCGCTTACCCGACAGCAGTCGCTTCCTGAAGGGAACAGCGCTTAAACCTTATTGAATTAGCACTGGCTGCTTAAAGTTGACAATATGGGAATTATGCTATAATAGACTCTATGCCATATGCAGTGATCTTCCTCGACGAATTCAGCGCTTGGTTCGATGCTCAGGACGAAGGACTGCAAGATCGGGCATTGATGCATATGGCATTGTTGAAAGAACGCGGCCCTTTGCTCGGCCGTCCATATGCCGATACTCTAAAAGGCTCTAAAATAGCCAATCTCAAAGAATTGCGCTTTGCTTACGAGCGCTCACCGATACGAATTCTGTTTGCCTTCGATCCCAAGCAACAAGGGGTAATCATCCTCGGTGGAAGCAAAGCAGGAGATAAGCGCTGGTACGCCACAAACATTCCTATAGCCGAAAAATTGTTTTCTGAGCACTTGGAAAAACAACGAAAAGCCGATGAAGAGGCAGTCCGCAAGGAGAAGGAGAGATGATTACTTACGACGACTACATGAACAAACTGCCTCGTGAGCGCCGCGAAAGAATTCTAGAAATGGCTCAAAAGCTCATCGCAGAAGAAAGATCGCTGCGCGAAATCCGTAAAGCACGGGAGTATTCTCAAGTCACCCTCGCTCAAATACTGGGCATGAATCAAGGCGATCTGTCGAAATTCGAGCGCCGCACTGATGCCTATCTGAGCACGATTAAGCGCTATA
>CAYPBX010000491.1:0-2802 GCA_964409075.1 uncultured Candidatus Obscuribacterales bacterium | reverse complement strand
ATGTGTATAAGAGACAGCACACGAGGCAAGGCAGGCCCAGATTGCAGTTGACATTTATAAGATTCCGGGAGGGTACAGGCGGGTGACGGACGAGATAACGCTCATGCTTGGCGAGAGCGAGCATTCGGAGCTGGACGATCTGCTTGAGGAATTCTCGTCGCAACCCGAAATCAAGGCTAAGCTAAGAAGATACTTGCAGGACGAATGACAGTCTGAAAGGCAGGGCTGCTCAAGCAAGCGCTCCTGTCAGCGACTGAATGACAGGAGCCCCAGCGCACCAGCTGGGAGGGGAAACCTGTAATATAAGCATGTCAGTGGGCTCGGCTGTCAGGCCTGCGCATTATAGAACCTCTCACTTTTTGCGATGTCGACGTACATTCCTTTTGCTCTTCTGTTGTCCTTGTTTTTCATTATCTCCTCCTGCAGTACCGGTCAGGTCTGGTTGCCTGCCACGCGCAAGGCGGAGAAGATGATGGATGCAGGACGCTGGCATGAGGCTGCCGGGCTTCTGGAGAGAGCCTTGAGAGAGTCGTATAAAGTCCCGGGGCCAAAAAGGCAGCTGGCCTATGCCTTCACAAGGCTGGGCGAGGCAAAGTATAAGCAGTCCGGGAGATTCCTCTCGCCCAAGCGGTCGCCCCAGGCTGACCCTCTACTTCATCAGGCCGTCAAAGCGTTTCATAATGCGCTGTCGTTGTTTGATCTCGATGCAGAAACAACCCGTTACAACGACCGACAAGAGACCGCCATGAGACTTCTGTCTAACAGCTATGACTACCTCGAGAGTCGCCATGAGTGCATTCGCTATGGCAGGCGCTGTCTTGAGTTGCGCAGGCGGCACGCGCGCGATAATGATCGGGAAACATATAACTTGTTGACCATTATGGCCAACGCCTCCGACTACGTGGACGACCCCAAGGCCTCGCTTATCTACAACAAGCGCGCTCTTATTTTGAGCAGGCGACTGAACGCTCCCGATGAGCCCCGCCTGGTCGCCGACCTGCTCGTAATGGCTTTGAGGTACGCTAATGTAAAACAGACTGAAAAGGCTATAGAGATGCTGGATGAAGCGCTCGATCTTTATTGCGCCCTCAAAGAGAGACAGGCGGAAGGGCTTGCTGACGTGCGCAAGTTTGACTGGGCTCTCACCTTTTCGCTGGGCGCACTTGAGGCCCAGGGCAGAGGCGATCAGGCCAGGCGAGTGAGGCAACAGGCAATCCAATGCGGGTTTCTCCCGAGGCAGGGCAGAGATGAGTCTCCCGGTGATTAAAGGCTTGCCACCGCTAATAATGGCATCAAAACTCTCCGCTTGCCTTGCAGCAAGGGCGGTCGGCATGTCGCTCTGCTTCCTCATGGTTGCAGTTGGCTGCAAGAGCCCAGCCAACACATCTGGTATCACTGCCAAATTTGCTCTCCTGGCCTTCCTGCTGCTCACCTTCCCATCCTGCACCGCGCACCCTGCCTGGTTGTCCGACACGCGCCGGGCCGTGAAACTAATGGATACGCAACGCTGGGGCGACGCTTCAGCGGTTCTCGAGAGGGCCTTAACCGCGTCATATAAGGTCCCGGGATCAAAAACAGAGCTGGCTTTTGCCTTCCAGAGGCTGGGAGAAAATCTCTATTCCCGAGCCGAGGCGCTGCGCTCCCAGGGTCGGAAAGATCAAGCTGGCCGGCTGTACGATCAGGCAGCGAAAGCAGCGTATACGGCGTTATCGCTGTTTGATCGTGATCCGGACATATCAGCTGCAGATCCCCGGCGAGACACCTGTCTGCGGGTCCTGGGATACAGCTATTTCTGGAGTGAGAGACACCACGAAGCCATTCGCTATCTCAAGCAGGCGCTGGCGATGCGCAGCCGGCAGGAGCAGGCGGGAGATTCCGAGACAGCAAATCTGCTGGGAATCCTGGCACATGCCTACGCCTGCACACGCGACCGCAAATCACAAGTAGCATATATGGAGCGCTGTCTCTATCTCCTCAGACGAACCTGTCTCGAGGATGATCCCCTGCTGATCATTCGAATGTTTCAAATGGCTGCCTTTTACGGTGTCGTAGAAAGATCGATGGAGCGCAAGGCGCTCATAGAAGAAGCGCTCGGACTGACGTGCGCAATAACGGAAAAAAGGGAGGAGAAGCTGGCGAGCATACGGCACTGTGCCCGGGTCGTGACAGATGAGGTGAGGAGGCTTGCTGCTCAAAACAAAATGAGGGAGGCTGAACGCTTGAGACAGAAAGCCCTCCGCTGCGGATTTATGCCCGATCATAAGACAGATTGGTCTCCAGATGACTAAAGTTCAGCTACTGAAAATAAAGGCGTCAGTAATCCTTGCCTGTATTATGGCACAGCTGTCGGCTTGTCAGTTAGCTCCCTCATGGTCGCAGTTGACTGCCAGCGCCGAGCAAGCGCTTCAGGAAGGTGACCTCCTGAAGGCAGAAGGCTTGCTGGATAGAGCGCTCAAGGCATCTTACCGAGCTTCGGATTCCAAGGAAAATCTCATCAACGCCTGTGAACATCTGGCTGATCTTCTATACCGTAAGGCAGAGCAACAATCCACCGGAGGACAGGAAAGAAAGGCCTTCGCAACTTTTGACCGGGCTGCCAGATCTTATCTCGCCTGCCTCTCCCTTATGGAATCAGCTCCGCATTCATCAAACAAGAGGCTTGAGCGCTGCATTCGCAATGTCGGCATAAGCTCTTTTCAGGCGCGCAAATATCATCAGTGCCGGCGCTATCTGGAGCGCGCGCTTGAGCTCACCCTTACAGGCAGACACTTTACGCGCCTGAAAGATACGGAGCTGCCGTAT
>CAYPBX010000490.1:0-2806 GCA_964409075.1 uncultured Candidatus Obscuribacterales bacterium | reverse complement strand
GAGGTCGACCGGTCGGGAACCTCCTGGACAGTGGACACTTTGCGGGAGTTCAAAGAGCAGTACGGCAGCGGTGTGCGCCTGCATTTCATCATCGGTGAGGACAATCTGGAGACGCTCAACACCTACAACCGCGCCCAGGAGATTCTCCAGCTTGCCCGGCTGCTTGTCTCTCCCCGTCAGGCAGCCCTCCGCAGAGATCTTAAGGAGTGGGAAGGGATTTTCCCGGGAGCAGATCTCTCCTTGCTTGACTGCCCCTCAAGCTCCTTGTCTAGTACGTTGATCCGCCGCTGGCTGCACGAGGGACGCTCTGTGCGCTACCTGGTTCCAGCCGGTGCCTTGCGCATCATCCAGGAGCGGCGGCACTACACAGTGAGCCAATCTGATAATCAGCCAGCAACAAATATCTAGCGCAGCTGGCCAGGGGTTGGTCACCTCTTGAGCTGTCTGCGCTTGACCCGGGCAATCTCCCTTGCAAGTGTCCTGTCCGCAAAATCCCTTCATTATCCCGGGCTGCTTCAGCTACATTTGCCCGGCAAACAAGTCAAGTGGAGCGTAAAATATCCAGTAGGGCTGAAAACCAAACGCATGGTACTTTTATGCACCAGATTCGTTGGAAAAGCGGGGCATTTATGCCCCGCTTGACATACCTCGAGTCGATTTGACAATTCAAAGAGATTGACGAGACAAGGCACTTGCGGCACCGCCTCCCGGGATTAATTGAGCCACTTTCTGTAAAGGCGGAAATTGCCGAGGGTTGAGTTGTCAGCAACTCTTGCGCTAGTCTTTGGCTATCTTCCTTTTTATTCTCGATTTGATCATAGAGGACATTTCCAAACACGCCTGCTTCGCCAGTCTCATCTCCTTACTGTCTGCTCCTCCAAGCACATAGTTTGCTGGAGCGGACAGAGGTACTGTAGACCTGGCATCTTTCCAGACCATCGTTGTTGTGGTCTAGGGAGAAAGTCGGTTGAAGTTTGGATTGGTTGAAGTTTTCTGTGGTCAATTGAGATTGATACCTTGTGAGTTTGCTTTTCGTCCGCCGGTGAGTTCTCGCTAGGCTTGCCGGGAATGGAACTTTCTGACCAACCTCAACTGATAAAGATCAGGAGAAACACATGAGCGACAAGGGTGCGGTCCAGTCCCGTCTGGATCAGGTTCTCGAGCTGAGTACGCAAGCTGCCCGGGGAGAGCTCGGCGATGCGGCCGACAACAAGCAGGTGAGCGCCAAGGCGACACTCTCGGTGGCGGTCACCGAGAGTGGCACCACCAAGAACAAGGCGGTCAATGCCGGTGTCAGCCTGGGTGTCTCCAGCTGCGAGTGCGAAGCGGAGGCGGCCTGCCCTTGCGGCCAGTGCCCGCACGAGTGCGACCTGCCTGCCTTTGAGAAGCCGCCCGCCGCCAGCTAATCGGTAGTCTCTTTTTTATGCTGGAAGGAAGCCCTGCCTTCGGGGCTCCTTCCAGCATCCTGTTCATTTACACCCTTCTTGTCATCATGTTTACGAAGGTAAATAGTACTAGACTACCAAGTAGCTTAATTGTCAACACCAGAGGCCAATCTCAATTGTGCAGGACGACCGAGTTCGACTCCTGCTTGTCATGCGTTGAATTTCCCGGGCATGGTTGGCTAGCTTGAGGCGTTTCTATCTTTCTCTAGTTTTATCGACAGGTCTCACCAGGTAGGCATCAAGGATTACCAGTCTCCTTTAATCCGTGCTATGCGAATCCAGATTCGCAAATGGTGGTGCTTGGATCTAGAAAGCTTTGTCCGAGCCTCAACCTTAACAAGGTTGAGCAACAACGCCTAACGGCAGGAGTCATCCATGGCCTTCCTCCTTACCCTGGGAGGATACACCCTCCTCGTCGGCTTCATCTGCTGGTTGCTACCTCGCCTGCACCCGGAATCATTCAGAGCCCAACGCGAACTCTACGCTAAGGAGCACCGGAGCCTCGGCTGTCGTTTAACGCACATGTTCGGCATCCCGATGATCTTCCTCTCCTTGCCCTTCATGGCCGTCGGCTGGATCTGGGCGATAGCTCATCTATTTGTCGGCATAGGTTTGTTTGTCATCGGCTGGGCGCTTCAGCTTGCCGGGCACAGCCTTTTTGAAGGGAACAAGCCAGTGTTGGCGTCTTCATCCGGCAGGTTCTTCACGCTTGCTTGTGCTCTCATTTTTGTAGTCCAGGAGTGGAAACGACTTTTCACTGGCCGCTCCCTGAGGGACGGCGCGTAGGGCACCGGTTATTATTCAACCAGCCCTTCTTGCAATTCAGGAGGACAAGAAAATGTCTCTAAAAAACACGCTCCTGAAATGCATCTTCCGGCCGCTCATGATGCCCTACACCAGGATGCCAGGAGCATCATACCAGGGTCCGTTCTCCGCCCTCAGCGGAGAAGAGATTGCATTGAAGGCTCGCTTGCAGAAGCATGTCGCGACACTTTGCAAGCAGATTGGCGAACGGCATATCGGGCGGTATGGTGCGCTCTGCCATACTGTAGATTACCTGCGCTCGGTGCTCAGCGCATATGGTTATACTGTCGGCACGCATGATTTCAATCTGCTTGGCAAGACGGTCAGCAACGTAGAAGCCGAGCTGCCTGGATCAACAAGGCAGACGCTGATTGTAGGCGCGCACTACGACTCGATTCCAGGCTGCCCGGGTGCTGACGACAACGCCTCCGGCGTGGCAGGTGTGCTGGAGCTGTCCAGGCTGCTGCGAGACGCTGATCTGGATGAGACCGTGCGTTTTGTCATCTTTCCCAACGAGGAGCATCCCAGCCTGCCCAACACGACTATGGGCAGCTATA
>CAYPBX010000489.1:0-2807 GCA_964409075.1 uncultured Candidatus Obscuribacterales bacterium | reverse complement strand
CGCCGCCAGGGTTTTTGATGAGCGAGCCGGCAATTAAATCGGCTCCACAGGCAGGAGGCTCGCAGTCCTCGACAAATTCACCGTAACAATTGTCGACGACAACCAGGCAGTCCGGGTTAATCTGCTTGACTGCGGCAGCAATCATCTCGATATCCTCACAAAGGAGCGCCTGGCGGCCAAAGCTGTATCCGCAGGACCTCTGCACATATACAGCGGCGGTGGGCCTACGCAAAAGAGGCTCCAGATAGGACCTCAATGCTGAGAGGGGTCCGGAGAGAAAGGGCTTGATATCCCCTTCCAGATACTCTACACCGATATCGGCCAGGGAACCTCTGGCGGTGCCTGCAAGACCGATAACCGCCTCCATAGTGTCGTATGGCCTGCCTGTGAGGCTGGCCAGCCGCTGGCCGGGCTTCAGGTTGCCGATAAGAGCGCAGGCGATTGCATGCGTGCCAGATACCAGCTGCATTCTGACTGCAGCAGCTTCGGCTTGAAAGGCGGCAGCGAAGAGCCGGTCGATCTTCTCCCGGGCACAGTCGTCCCTGCCGTAGCCAGTCCTTTCCGTAAAGTCGTTCTCCGAGAGCCTCTCGTTGGCAAAGGCTTCCAGAACCCGCTTTTGATTGAGATAAGCCTTCTGATCGATCTCTGCCGCCCGGGCGGCAACCCCATCCTCTGCCCGGAGGATGATCTCTTTGATATCCAGCCTTTCGGCAACGCCTCTCATAGCTTTCTTACACCCGGCCTTGTCGCCTGGCAACCGCTCCTGGCTCTGGCCCACCGACTCCAGCCGTGAAACCGGCGGCAATTATAGTTGTTTGAACTCTTGGCTGTCTCAAGACGTATTAAATATCAAGTTCAGGTCGACGAGAAAACACTCCAGTCTAGCGCTTGGAGTGGCAAGTATGAGATTCGCTGAAGGAGCCCCTAGTCTCAAGGCAGCCAGGGCAGCGGTCAGCTGCCTGAAGCAGATTGCCTCGGCGTCCTTTGAGTTTATGGGAAGAATGATTTTTCTCGAGCGCTGTCGACTCTGCGGCAGTGCCTGCACGACCTACAAACAGGGTTACCGGGGCAGCACATCTGTCTGCCAGGAATGCTGGCTGCCCCTTGAGCGCCAGCAAGCCTCGATCGACTGGATCAGCATCCCGCCCGGTTGCTCGCTGCCAGTGGTGAGTGGAGCCTGTTACACAGGGGTGATTAAGACACTGATCTACAAGTTCAAGTACGACGGCGACCGGTTGCTGGCAGGCGATCTGGCAGCGCTCACTTTGCCTGCCTGGGATCTTCTCTCCTGTCATACGGACGGACTGCCATTGCTGATGGTGCCGGTGCCTCTCCATGAGGTCAAGCTGAGGAAGCGGGGCTTCAATCAGGCTCAACTTCTGGCCGAGGAGATGGCAGCCAGACTGGAAATTCCGGTCTGCCCGCAGGCACTTGCGCGCGTGAGGCAGACCCGCCCGCAGTACGGGCTTTCCAGGTTGGAGCGTAAGGAGAACATCTCCGGTGCCTTTCGTGGCGAGCCGTCTAGACTGGCAGGGCAAGCCGTGGTCCTTATCGACGACATCTGCACATCAGGCGCTACCCTGGCTGAGGCGGCTTCCCAGGCCATGCTTTGCGGTGCGGCGGCAGTAGCCGCAGTCACTGTTGCCAGCGCAACTTTTCTAAGGCAGACGCGATATGCAAAGTAGGTTTACTGGCGGTGGTTTGCATTCAACAATACAGCTTGCCCTCTGGCTGACCTCTGGTCGGCCGTTGCTCTTAAATTGAGACGACTGTTATTTGGCTTTGACAGGGACTCAAATGAATGGATAGTAATTGTGTGGTAGCCAAGACGTGTGAGACTATAGCGAGATCTCCTTAGCTGTTAGAACAAAAGACCTATCGTTTTTGGTATTCGATACTCTGGAGATCTTAGCTAAAGTTGCCGTTGAAAAGTCGATGGAGCGATTCGGCCCTCAGCGTGAGATGGAATTGTTTCCCATGCCTTCTGTCCCTGTTCGTAACGCTGCTTTGAAATTTCGTAAGCAAAAGGAGCACCTTTGGCGAAAATCCTGATCACTCTAGCTGAGGAGAGGCAGAAGACTCGCGAAGATCATTTTGCCGTGAAGTATTCTGTCGACGAGGAAGACTGCTTCGATTTCGCCAAGGGGCTCAAGGGGCTCGGACACGATATCTTTTTCGTTAACTGGGATGATCTGAACTCCCAACAATTTGCCCGCATGTTCCACTACAACGAAAGACGATTCATTGAGCCGCTCCCCTTGCCAGAGGTGGATCTGGCTTTTGTCTATAAGATGGAGGGATTCCTATCTCACACTGCCCGCTTCTTTTACATGGTCGATTTGTTTGAACGGACCATTCCTGTGGTTGTCAATCATCCCAACACAATTCGGCACAATATAGACAAGCAGTATTACTGGGATCTCAAGCGCCAGGGTGTCAGCAACATTGCTACTTTCTTTGTCAATGATGCGTTGCACAGAGAGATTGACCGCGGCCGTCGCTTTGTGCTCAAGCCGAGAAGGGGGGAGCGTGGAGACGGGATCTTTCTTGCCAGGAACCTTGACGACCTTGCTGTTATTGAGGGGAAGGAAGGGGAGTACCTTGCCCAGGAGTATCGACCGGAGATACGGGATGGTGAGCGCAGCCTCGTCTATCTTGGATTTGAGTTCCAGCACGCGGTCATAAAGAGGCCATCGCCAGCTAATGCCGA
The DNA here is from genome assembly GCA_964409075.1 of uncultured Candidatus Obscuribacterales bacterium. Lineage (GTDB taxonomy): Bacteria > Cyanobacteriota > Vampirovibrionia > Obscuribacterales > Obscuribacteraceae > CAYPBX01. The sequence continues at coordinate 97 of CAYPBX010000489.1, read as the reverse complement.
TGAGTTTCGCTGCAATGAGTCCCTGGGTGGAACAGTGGGGGTCTACGAGCCTGAGGCCGAGGAGCTTGCCTATGCGGACAACGTTCTTGCCAGCTAT
>CAYPBX010000488.1:0-2814 GCA_964409075.1 uncultured Candidatus Obscuribacterales bacterium | reverse complement strand
AAGACACGGCCTCGTACACCGCCCTGACGTCCATGCCGTCAACCTGCCGCGCGGACAAGCAATCTAAAGTAATTGCAAACTTAAAGCTTTCCTATTTGTCGATCTGGTATCTTGCTTGAAAGCGCAGGCAGGGTACATTGCGCATATTTTCAGACCCAGAGCCAATTGCAGGCAGATGCGCTTGCCGCCCAGGCAGCACCAACAGGCAGAATCTGCTATGATTGAGCGTTTGCCTCTTGAGTTAATCCCACTTTTAGGAGTCACTGCGTGCCTACCGTCAATCAGCTGATACGCCACGAAAGAGCGCGGGTAACCTACAAGACCAAGTCGCCGGCGCTCAAGTCGTGCCCGCAAAGACGCGGCGTCTGCATGCAGGTGAAGACAACGACACCAAAAAAGCCAAATTCAGCCTTAAGAAAGATCGCCAGAGTCAGGCTCACCAACAGCATCGAGGTGACAGCCTATATTCCTGGCGTCGGGCACAACCTGCAGGAGCACTCGGTGGTGCTCGTGCGCGGCGGCCGGGTCAAGGATCTTCCTGGAGTTCGTTATCACATCGTCCGCGGTGCGCTCGATACAGCCGGCGTCAACGACAGGCGCAAGGCCCGCTCCAAGTACGGTACTAAACGACCGAAAGAAGCTAGGTCCTGACAGTAAAAGCACAGGTTCTAATCATGCCTAGAAGAGCAGCAATCACCAAGCGCAACACACCTGCCGATCCTGTCTATGACAGTCAATTGATTTCGCGCTTCATCAACCGCATGATGCAGCGCGGCAAGAGGAGCACCGCGCAGCGCCTCTTCTACGACGCCCTTGATCTGGTCAAGGAGCGGACCCGCCAGGAAGCCATGGATGTTTTCAGCAAGGCTGTCAAGAATGTCACACCGCTGGTCGAGGTGAAAGCCCGCCGTGTAGGCGGCTCAACCTACCAGGTGCCAGTGGAGGTAAAGCAGCAGCGGGGCGTCGCCCTGGCCACAGCCTGGATTATCAGCAACTCGCGAAAGCGCAGCGGGCGTACCTTCACCGAACGTCTCTCAGCTGAGCTCATGGATGCAGCCAACGGCACGGGAGCATCAGTGCGCAAGCGCGACGAGACGCACAAGATGGCCGAGGCCAACAAGGCCTTCGCTCACTACCGCTATTAATAATTAAGCGCTCCGCCCTCCGCTTCGCATGCTCCTCCGCTGCCGTCACGCTCCGCCCTCAGCTACCCCAGCTCCGGTCGGGAACCTTACCATGCTGGTTATTACTGAGTGTTGCCAGGGCAGGAAATTTCGATTGCAATCGCTAAGATACATGTTAATTTGCATGCACAAGGCATGAAAACAGGCGGCACCAAGCCGTTGCCAAACACCATAAGGATCCAGGCCGTGCCCAGGACAGTCGACCTCAAAAATATACGCAACATGGGAATCGCCGCTCACATCGATGCCGGTAAGACCACGACGACCGAACGCATTCTCTTTTACTCCGGACTGATTCACCGTGTTGGCGAAGTGCACGAGGGAACAACCGTCACCGACTTCATGGAGCAGGAGAAGGAGAGAGGCATAACTATCACTGCTGCAGCCATCTCCAGCACCTGGGCAGGAAAACATATCAACCTGATCGACACTCCCGGCCATGTGGATTTCACCGTCGAGGTAGAGCGCTCCATGAGAGTCCTCGATGGTGTTGTCATAGTCCTATGCGCGGTGGCCGGCGTGCAGCCACAAACGCACACTGTCTGGAAACAAGCTAATCGCTATGAGGTGCCGCGGCTGATCCTAGTAAACAAAATGGACCGCCAGGGAGCAGACTTCTATTCGGTGCTCAGGCAGGTGCGACAGCAGCTGCCCGGTGAGCACCATACCTGGGCAAACGCTCATCCTATCCAGCTTCCCATCGGGCACGAGGAAGGATTTGTCGGACTTGTCGATTTAATCGACCAGTGCGCATACCTCTTTGAGGAGGACGACCCACTGGGTCGCAAGATCGCCAGGGTGCCAATCCCGCCTGAATTAGAGGAGATGTCCGGAAGCTTCCGCAGCAGACTCGAGGAGGCGATTGTCGAGACTGACGACACCTTGATGTCCAAGTATCTGGAATCCGAGAGGATTGAGCCTGCCGAGCTCAAGGCAGCTCTGCGCCGGGCCGTCTGCAACAACCTGATAATACCGGTTCTGGCTGGCTCGGCCTTCAAAAACAAAGGGGTGCAGCTTCTTCTGGATGCGATTTGCGACTATCTGCCTTCGCCGCTTGAGGTCAAACCGATGAAAGGCTGGCTGCCGGACGGAGCTGAGGCCAAACGCAAACCTGACGATAACGAGCCTTTGTCTGCGCTGGCTTTCAAGGTAAGCACAGATCCGTTTGTGGGTAAACTGACCTTCCTAAGAGTATATAGCGGCACTCTGCAATCCGGCTCTTACGTTCTCAACAGCACCAAAGGCAAGAAAGAGCGCGTAAGCAGGCTGGTGCGATTGCAAGCAGACAAGCGCACTGATGTAGATGAAGCCTATGCCGGGGACATCATAGCAGCCGTGGGACTGAAGGACACCACCACAGGCGATACCCTGAGCGCGGACCGGGCGCCGATCATCCTCGAGTCCATGGATTTTCCCGACCCTGTGATATCGGTTGCCATAGAGCCGAAGACAAAAGCCGACAGCGACAGGCTGGGCGGCTCGCTCTCGCGGCTGGCCGAGGAGGACCCTACCTTTCAAGTGCGGGTCGATGATGAGACCGGACAGACTATTATCGCCGGCATGGGAGAGCTGCACCTGGAGGTGATCGTCGACCGGCTGGTCAGAGAATTCAAAGTGGAGGCTAATGTCG
>CAYPBX010000487.1:398-2827 GCA_964409075.1 uncultured Candidatus Obscuribacterales bacterium | reverse complement strand
ATTGAGCACCTGGTCAATCTGTCTTCCCGCGGCGCTTATCACGAATCGGCGCGCGCTGCCAAGGACACTGCGGCGGCGGCGGTCCTCTGCTCCTCGGCGGCGGCAGCAGCAGTCGGACTGATTGTCTTTCTGCCGCGGCTCGGCGCACTTCTGCCTTAGTTTTCCGGCCTTTGGAAGCCGCGCTGGTCTGGGTGCCTGAGAGGACATTGTCGCCATGCCTGCCGTCGGCGAGGTGCTGCTCAAGGGCAGAGATACTGGCGAGATGCTATAAGAACCTGGAGAGCTGCGTGAGCCTTTCGCTGTCGTCTCTGTGCTTTCCTGGTGGGGCGCCTACTATTGACAGTCCAATTTGAGGCGTTATATGTATAGATAAAGACGTGCAGCACAGCTCCTAATCCGGAAAACCACAGAGGGATCCTTAAAATGGCTCAATCAGACAGGCCTCCTGATAACAGCGATCGGGACGATCGACCGCAGCCCTCGGATATTTCCAAAGGGCCGGACAGCCCGAATAATGAGCCTGTCAAGGTCGATGATGATTTCCGCTTCTGGAGGCCTGATGATCAGGGAGTTGCGATGCCGCCGGCTCCAAGAAGTCGCTTACATGAGGAGGTGTGGACGCCGGGTAGCGCTGGGCAGCCCCAGGTGCAAAGGCCTGCCGATAACCTGGTTGCTATCAAACGTCCCGGAGGCACTGTCTTTATCGTTGGCGAGGGCGCTCTGGCCGGCTGCCAGTGTTTAGACAGAGCCGATGGGCGCATTGAGTATGTTGACTACCCTGGGCAGCAAGGAAGGAGCCGTTTCGATCGGTTCTGTGAGCCTAAAATACCCACATTTTTCCAAGAGCGCGCCGGGCTATATCCCGGGGATCGACACGGTGCCCATCCTGAGGGCAGGCGCGGTTATGACCCGGCAAGCGACACGCTCAGGCGGTTTTTGAGCCAGCCAGATCAGCCCCGGCTCACCTCGGGTCCGCGCTATCAAAATCGTTTCCTCCAGGTCTCTTTCTGGTAGTTGACAGGCATTTGTCTTTGGGGGATTGTCCATTGGGTGTCAAGCCCTCATATTGAGGTGCTCCAGACAAATAGGCGCGCAACAGGCGGCCTTGTTGGGAAACCTCGATTAAGGACGCTATGATCGATATCGTCGGATGCATGGCCGATCGGCGTGCGATGGCAAAGTATCCTCACCTGGCGATTTTGCAACTTAAACCGGCTCGTTGCGACCGCACCTGGCTCGTGCGCGATAGTAATCACGTACTTAGCCGGTGGTATCGACCAGAGCAAAGTAGCGCCTGTTGCTGCCTGCTTGGCTATAAATTTCCACCTGAACGCCAAAGATCTGCTCAACTGCCTGCTGTGTTAGAACCTTGCTTGCATCTCCGCAGATGGCAACCCGGCTTACCTGCTCATGCGCCTGCCTGGCTAGCATGATCACCTGGTCGGCCAGGCGGGCTACCAGGTTGAGGTCGTGCAGCACAATAGCAATGCCGATTTTCTGGTTGCGCAACTCAAAGAGAAGATTCGCCAGCTCGAGCTGGTGGCGAAAGTCAAGGTGTGCTGCCGGCTCGTCCAAAAGAATGAACTCGGTGGCTTGTGCAAGTGCCATAGCGACTGAAGCGCGCTGCCTCTCTCCGGCCGAGAGAGTGGAGAGGTATTTGTGCCGAAGAGTCCAGGTTCCCGTTTTGTTGAGCGCTTCCTCAGCTTTTGCCTTATCGGCGGCGGAAACCTGCCACGACCACCAGCTCTGGTGCGGATTGCGTCCCAGGAGAACGAGCTCCTCTACGGTGAGGCTCTGGTTTAGCGCTAGATCTCCGGGTACGTAAGCCACGTGTTGCGCATAGAGCCGTGGCGGCAATTTCCAGATCTCTTTCCCGTTGAGATAAACTGAACCCGACAGCGCCGGAATCTGCCTGGCCAGCGTATTGAGGAGCGTGGATTTGCCGGCTCCGTTGGGACCGGCGACCGCCAGGATGGTTCCCGGCTTGAGCTCCAAGTCTATCTGCCGGGCGCAAGCAACGCCCTGCCACCCGACCGAGAGCCCTCTTGCAATCAGTGTGCTGTCCTGGGCATGCACAGCTAAAGGGCCTCGCTTTTCTGTTGTATTACCAGCCAGAGAAAGAACGGGCCGCCCACAAGAGCCAGCAAGGTTCCCAGCGGTAGCTCCTGCCCCTGACTGCAGGTGCGTGCTGCCAGGTCGCTTGCAAGCACCAGTATGCCACCGGCGATGGCGGCGGAGATAAGATGCATGCGCTCATCGGTGCCGAAGAGCGCCCGCGCGAAATATGGTGCGAGAAGGCCGACGAAGCCGACCAGTCCGCTGACCGATACGGCAGCAGCACACATGAGCACAGCTGAGAGCAGGAGCCACCATTGCGTTTTCGAGACCGCAAGACCTAAGGACGCGGCTGCTGCTGCCCCCAGTGAGAG
>CAYPBX010000487.1:0-388 GCA_964409075.1 uncultured Candidatus Obscuribacterales bacterium | reverse complement strand
CGCCGAGCAGCCCGGCCAGCGGCCAGCGCCACAGCCAGACCTGAGGCCGCATACAGCGCTGCTGTGCCCAGCTCCTGCCAGGTCCGCCCGGCAAGCGATCCTGCCAGCCAGAAGAAGATTCCTTGCGCTGCCGCCGGTCTGTCGGCGCTTGTCAAAAGCAAGGTTATAAAAGCGCTGCAGATAGCTGATACGGCCACCCCTGCCAAAAGGAGCTTGGTAACTGATAGCCCGTACTGGCTGCGAGCCATGACCGCCACCAGGATACTCGCGAGCAACGCACCGGCAAAGGCGATTGCAGGCACCTGAGAGAAGCTGGCACCGCAGGTGAAGGCAAGCGCGGCAGCCAGCCCTGCCCCAGGCTCCGGGGCAGCCGCCGCTCCTCAATCTG
>CAYPBX010000486.1:0-2831 GCA_964409075.1 uncultured Candidatus Obscuribacterales bacterium | reverse complement strand
AGATCATGCCTAGTCTCGTGGGCTCGGAGATGTGTATAAGAGACAGCGATCCGAATTGGCCAGCTTAACCTGCCAGCCCAATCTTTCCAGGACGTGACTTACCGCGTGTATGAGCTCATCGCCCTCAGCCCAAAGCAGCGCATTTTTCAAGCTCCACATAGTGGAGATCTTATCTTTGGTCTGCTTAATCATCTCCTCGGTTGCACGCAGGGTCTCCTCCAGACCGGACAGCTCAGATCGGCGCCTGTCAAGATAGTCAAAGGAGAAGCTCTGGCACCAGTCAGGGGTTGCCGAACGGGATATCTTGCCGATTTTGCTCATCAGCTCCTCCGCCTTCGGTTGCGAGCTGCCATTGAAGGCGCCATCGTCTGCTTTGCGCTCGGCCTCAGAATCGACCAGCTCACCTTCAGCCTTAGGATGCAAGTCTGTGTCTAAGCTTTCAGGGCTCACTTCTAGCTGGCTGGACGCCTCAACCAAAGTAGCAGAATCGCTGTCGCCAGCTGTTTCGCCCGGCTCACTTTCGCCTGTCACCGCAGCCGGTTGCTCCTGGCTGGTGGTCTCCTCAACCGGCTCCTCTGCTACTGGCACAGTCTGACTGTCGTCTGAAAGGGGGCTTGTGCTTGCGACTGCGACCGGCTCGGAACGGACAGACAGCCAGAGATTTAGGCATTCAACGAGTCGTCGGTCGTATTCGGCCGAGTATGGTGCCGGCAGGAAGACGAGTCGCCCTTTGTTTCTGCCGGTCTCCATCTGTCCGGCCACGCACTTGTTGGGCCCGGCTGTTGCCAGCATGCTGTAGCCTTCCGTCAGATTCTCCCTGCGGATTATGGTTGTCCACTGCAGTCCGGACTGGTTGAAGTAGGAAGCAAACTCTGATTCGGTCCCGGCTTCGGTAACCTCTTTCACCCTGCCTCTTGCTGCAGCGCTCATGTTGCGATCGCCTCGGCCTGCAGGTTTGTCCGGTGCAAACTCGCCCAGCCAGTAGTAGTTGTCGATGGTATTGCTGGCATCGCGCAGCTCAAAGGGCGGGCAGAGGAAGTAGACTACCAGCCCGCCGTCTTCGATGAGCTGGACAAGCTCCACCATGCGCATCTCCAAATCAAGCATTATCGAGTCGAGCACCTTATCGCTCTTCGCCTGATAGGAGGTCATACCATCCAGGCTGTGCGCTTCAACCTCAAGAATCAACTCTGGATCTTTGTCAAAGAGATGAATGATGCTAACCGGGTTGATAACAACAGCCCTGTATTCGTGGAGCGGGCGCGCGCAACCCTGAGTTAGGAACGACTGCTGCCCGAATCCGGGGCAATTGAGTCTCAAGATCTCAGCCTCTGTTAATCTGCTCATGATATTCAGCCTCTTAAATTCTACTTGACAACTATACAGGGCCTGTCTTTTGCTTTATACCCGGCGCTGCAATTTCAAACTCTTGCTGCCGCATACCGAGAGTAGATCCATGGGGCGCGACGGTGTGACCCACGAGCGGCTCTCTAGCTGGCAGGAAACAGACAGCCCAACCTGTGACAACCGACCGCTTCAAAATACAAGGACCGCTCAGGTTGACCTGCTACAGGTAGCGGCCGTGGCTGTTATGGTTGCAGAGAGCTTTAGTTGTAACGCAGAGAGCCTGGGGCGGTATGCAGCCTCTCAAGAGTCTTTGCATGCGCAGGTTTCGATCCGGTCTTCTGCTTGTCTTGCTCCTGCCGGGCGCTGTCTCCAGAGCCGCTTGCTCAAGTCCGGCTGTCCTGGATCAGTCCAGGCGGCGAGATTGATGTCGACAAGACTTTCTAGCCTTTCGTCAGCTTGACTGTGATCTTCGTGCTTGGTGCTGGCGCAAGGAACAGCCACACAGGACATGCCGGCGGCGCGCGCAGCTACAACTCCCGCCTGAGTGTCCTCGATCACCAGGCAAAAGGCTGGCGGGACAGCAAGACGGCGAGCGGCAAGCAGAAAGACATCCGGTGCAGGCTTGCCCGCCTTGACCTCATCGCCGGAGGTGAGGGTGGCAAAATAATCTCTTATGCCGAGGATGTCCACAGTCAGCTCAATTGTAGGCATGGTCGCCGAAGAGGCAAGGCCTGCCGGCAAGCTCATTGATTTTGCCTGCTTTAGGAGCTCAAGCACTCCTGGTTGCGGTTTAGCCTGAGCAGAAAGAAGGGCGTGGAGAATTCTCTCCTTTTCCCTAACGAAGCTGCCCGGGCTCATGGCAAGCTTAAACCGTTCAATCAGGCTGGCAGCCACTTCGATATCCTTTTGCCCGAGGAACTGGCGGTTATCTTCTTCAAAATACTGGTGCCCGAAGGCATGTAGAAGCTCCTGGTAGGCCTTGAGATGCAGCGGCTCGGAGTCGACCAGGATCCCGTCCATGTCGAAAACAAGTGCTTTAATAGCTACTCTGGGCAAAATTACTGACTTTCAACGCACCTGTCGCGGGATCGTTCCCGACCGCTCAAAAGTACGTGTTTAATCCAGCTGCTACCTGAGCGTAAGCTTAATTAGCTTAAACGGTTTCTCAATCCGTGGCGTCGATCTCCTCGGACAGGCTCATGGAGCCCTGGCTGAACGGGCTTTTCCAGCCTGTCATGATCGCATTGCGGCTGCCGTAATAGACACCTTCGGCTGTGCCAACAACAATCCCAGATGCCACGCCGGGGACAAACGCGAACATGACTGGAGGTATGTTCTCCTTGCCACCGATGCCATCAGCCATCTGCCCGGTGTACTCTACGGCCCGATCGCCGCTGCGGCGAAAGATTGCTACCGGCATTCCTACTGCCAGGCCTGCTCCGACGCCTGCCAGGCGCAGCGGCATCTTGGCCGCTGTCTTTGCC
>CAYPBX010000485.1:0-2835 GCA_964409075.1 uncultured Candidatus Obscuribacterales bacterium | reverse complement strand
CCAGTTTGGACAGCGCAATTCTAAGAGCAAAATCTACCTTGAAAGCCTCACCGCCGCTGTAAAGCTCATAGCTGCGCGTTCCAACTCCATCGCCAATCAAAAGATCCAGAGTCTCCTTCTCCTTGCCAGCCCGACTGAGCCTGTGCGTCTTCACGGCGATATGCATGCGATTATCTGAAAGGCGCGCCAATACTCGATTGGCCTCCATCTCCAGCTCCGGGAGGACATTCTCAATGATGCGGGCCTGAATTCCTTCTTTGCCGAAGATCTTAACCAGTGCCGACAGCTCCTCCAGCCTCTGGCGAGACTCGCCAAGGAGGCTCGCCTGTCCGGCAAGCTCCTGGCACCGTTTCAGGCAATGCCCGTGTTCTGCTTCCAGCCTGGCGACCGCAGCTCTACACTCCTCCTTATCGGCCGAGGCAGACTCGATCTGACTGGTCAGACCCTTGATCCTCCTCTCTGCCTTTTCCAGCCTGACTGCCGCTTTGCGCCCGCTGACCATCTCTTCCTTTAGCAACCGGAGCCTCTGCCTGCGCTCCCCCAGCTTGACCTGGCATTGCAAGAGTGTTTGAGCTAGCCGCTCAACCTCCCGGCGGGCAGCCTTTATCTCACCAGCCTGGCTGGCGAGGGCGAGAAGCTCTCTGAAGCGGTCCTTGAGCTTCTCATGCTCCGGCCTGTCGTAAGCCAGGCTATGGATTGCGCAGCCAATCTCCTTCAATCTCTCTTGCTCCCTCAACGCAAAGCTTTCTTCAGCCAGCTTGCTGAGCAGGGCAGCTCTTGCCTCCTCCAGCCCGGCTCTTATGGACTCCTGGGCCTGCAGCTCCTTGAGGGCGCGGCGCATCCTGTGCCAACGGACTTCTACATACCTGCCCTCTCTCACCTGAGCCTGAAGCGTGGCATAGGTTGCCGGATCGAAATCAAGCTTGGCGATCTCCTCTTCAACACATCTCAGGCTCTCCCTCTCCAGGTGGGCAAAATCCCCTCTCTTAAGCTTGCTCTCAAGCACAGCTAGATCCACTTTAATCGTCTCGAGCGTGTTTTCGGCCTGGAGTATGTGGGCTACCTTCTCGTTGAAACGGCCTATTCTCTCGTCTAAGTCCTTCCGTAGGGACAGATGCGCTTTTGCCGTGGCCCAGCGCTCCCTTAACTCCTGCCGCCTGTTCTCTAAGGTAGCGATTGTATCCAGAAGGCTCGATATCTCAAGACCGAGCGCTTCCAGGCGTTGGTTGTAGCCCTTGATCACAGCCAGACGATCGACTATCTTGCCTGTGCAGAGAGGGCAGGTGCTTGTGCTTTCAGATGCTGTCAGCTCGCCTAGCTTATGGTGGTTGTCCGTCTCAGCTTGCCTGAGTGTAGCCAGTTGGTTGCCTTTGCTCTCAAGCTCCGCCCGTAGAGCCAGTCCTTCCTCTTCAAGCTGACTGAGCTGCGAGTCCAGTTTATCCAGGTGCACTGCTTCCCGCTTAAGCTCCTCCTCTTCCTTGACCAGCCAGGTTTTTCTGCCTACAGTCTCCTCAAAATCTGTTGCCTGTTTCCTCTTCTCATCGATCTCGGCCTCCAGCCTGATCTTTATCCTGTCCACTGCTGAGCCTATTTCAAGCGCTCTTTCTGACAGGCGAGCATATCTTTCTTGCCTTGCGCTTACGCGCTTCTCCTGCTCAACCTGTCTTCTGTAATCCTTGAGGAGCTGCCGGAGCCTCATCGGCTCCTGCCGGTGCCGAGCCAATCTCTCTTTGTGAACATCGATATCAGCAAGTCGGCCTGCCAGATGCTCAAGCTCGATCTCCAGGCGGCAGCGCTTTGTGTTGATGGCCAACTGGAACTCCGACTGCTCCCGCTCCAGTCTGGCTGCCTCATCGCTCTTGCGCTCCAGCCTGGTGAGAGCCTCTTTGACTTTCGAGAGTTCAGCAGCCGAGGTATCCACGGGCTCGGCGTCATGGATTACTGCTTCTAATCTCTGACGCTCCTGCCTGGCTCGCTCCTCCTCCTCCATTAACAGCTTGAGGTCGGCAGCGACCTCTCCTGCCTGCTTTGCTGCCGCTATTGCGCTGCCGGCAGCAGCCTGGAGCTTCTCTTTTGCCTGCCGGAGGCGCGAGAGGCGTCTTTGCAGGCGGGAAAGCGTCTGCCTTTTCCTGCCCAGCTGCCTGGCTATTACTCTAAATGCCTTCTTGGCCTCGGCTTCCTGGCGCTCGATCTCTTCGGCTCCAGCTGAAGCGGCCACCAGGGTGTCCACCACCCCGGTCAGCTGCCTGGATGCGGAGCGGGCGGCAAGCTCGAGCCTGTCGAAGATTCCCAGTCCGAGAATGTCGGCTAAAAGCTCTTTGCGGGCAGACGGCAGACGGGTCGTGAACTCATCGGCTCTTCCCTGTCTCAAGTAAACACTGTTTACGAAGGTGTCGTAGCGCATACGCGTAACAGCACAGATCTGCTCCTGAGTCTGCCGCATATGGGCAGACGAGAGCGACAACCAGCCGGCATCTGAGCCACTGGCTCTAAGCTGCAGCTCCAGATATCCCCTGGAAGCGGGGGCGGCACCGATAGCCCGCTCGCGGCTGCGCAGGACCCGGTAGCGCTGGTTGTCGACAGTAAAAGAGAGCTCCACGTACATCCGCCTGGCGCCCAGACGAATCAGCTCAGTGGAGCTGGCGCGCGCGGATTCCCACAGCGCCCAGGTGACGGCATCCAGCAGTGCTGACTTGCCTGCTCCGTTATTGCCGGCAAGACAGGCCAGATCGACCGCGGTGAGGTCGAGCTCCCCGTGGGCATAGCTCATGAAGTTATGGAGGATAATCTTGTCGAGAATCACGGCTTAGTGATTCTAACTGACTGGATGTAGCT
>CAYPBX010000484.1:0-2840 GCA_964409075.1 uncultured Candidatus Obscuribacterales bacterium | reverse complement strand
GGTGGGGGACCGGCCCGAAAGGCTTGCCGCGGTAGTCCAGGTCAAGACCTGAGGCGATGACTTTTTTTTTCTGTTTGAGCAGATCGGCAATGACGTCGATTAGAGTTGCATCGAAAAATTGGCACTCGTCAATGCCGATGACAATGGCGTGGGAGGAGTAGGAGAGCATCTCCTTGGCGGCCTCCACGACTATGGCCTGTGATGCCAGGCCGTTGCGAGACTCGACCCGATCCGGGCTGGAGCGTGTGTCGGTCGCTGGCCTGAAGATGATTGTAGGCAGGTAGGCGAGCCTGGCACGCTCGATTCTGCGAATCAGCTCGCTTGACTTACCGGCGCTCATACAGCCGACAATCATTTCCAGTCGATGTCCGTTTAACATGTTAGCGGTTCAGAGAGATGCTGCGCTGGGGTGGCGGAAACGGTATAACAAATGTGGCTGCCGTCGACGGTTATGGTAACGCTTGGAGAGCCGATTGCAGGCTATAAGAGTCTCACAATTCTTTTAGCTTTGACGCGTATCTCTTAAGAAAGATATCAACAGGGCATCATGGTGCGACTATCCGTCTGCCGGGCAGAGCATGTCCTCTCCTGCGCCTCAGATCCGGCATCAATCTGATGCCGTGGTATCGCGCCTGGTGGTGCCGGGGATACCCGGGCCCGTAAGTTCTGTGTAACGCATGATGCGGTCGATAGCATCAGGGGGCAACAGATCCTGGCTTATGACTAAATCTCGTAGGCTTGCCCCGGATGATTCCGACTCTTCCAGAAGGCGAGACGCCTGCTCATGTCCGACGTGGTAAGTCAAAGCGATTAAAAGCGCTCCCCGGATATCGAGAAATTCAGCGCAGCGGTCGGGATTGGCCGAGAGCCCTTTGAGGCAGTGCTGGTTGAAGGCGCTTATGCTTGTATGAATAAGGTCCAGGGAGGAGAGGATCAGGTGTGCTGCTAGCGGGGACATAACGTTGACCTCCAGCTGTCCTGCCTGGGCTGCCAGTGATAATGCCAGGTCGTTGCCGACAACCTGAAAGGCGACCATGGTGACTACCTCGGTCAGCCCCGGATCCTGAGAGAGAGCTCCGGGCATTATGGACTGGCTTGCCTGTCCGGCTGCCGGCAGGAAGATCTCGCTCAGCCCCGCTTGCGGACCAGAGCTCATCAGGCGCAGATCGCCGGCTATCTTGACGAGGTCCAGGGCCAGCTCCTTCAGGCTGGAGGAGAATTCCACAAAATCAGACATTGTTTGCGTCAAGCGAAAGAGGTCTTCTCCTTGCCTTAGAGGTAACCCGGTTTCAGCGGAGAGGATCTGTACCGCGTGTCTTACGTATTCGGGATCGGCATCTATGCCGGTGCCGACCTCGGTGGCGCCGAGATTGAGCTCCAGGAGCGTCTGCGCTGCGGCATCCATGCGCCTGAGACCGCGCTCCACGGTTGCACCGTAGGCGTTGAACTCCTGACCCAGGGTCACCGGTAGGCTGTCCTTGAGCTGCCGGCGGCCTGTCTTGGTGATCTTTCCGAATTCAAGCGCCTTGCGTCTCAAAAGCCGCTCGAGGTCCAGGAGAACAGGACGGAGTTCTATCAGGCAGCTTAAAATGGCCAGTCTAGCTGCAGTCGAGAAGACATCCGTGGCTGATTGCCCGAGATTCACATGCCTGTCGGGATGTACCGGCTTGTATGTTCCGGTGGTGCTGCCCAGTATTTGATTGGCTCTGTTGGCCAGGAGCTCATTGACATTGGCGTTGTGCGGTCGGCCTGCCGGACCCTGCAGGGCCGATACCGGCAGGTGGCTGCTCCACTGTCCGTTCAACACCTCGTCGGCTGCCTGGGAGATTGCGTGGGCAAGATCGGGCGCAAGCCTGCCTTCCATCTGATTGGCCTGGCAGGCGGCCTTCTTGACCAGCATCAGGGAGCGTATGAGCATCTGGTGAGCAGGCAGGTTTTGGAAGCCGAGCGTATCCAGCGATCTTTGTGTGCTGGCCCCCCAGAGAGCACCAGCAGGAACGGCTACCGCCCCGCTAAAATCTTGCTCCTGTCTTGTTTCACCCTTTCTGGTCAAGGAGTGTCCACCAGTCAGTCGGCGCGGACTGCTTATGATCAGGGCTTAACATCAATTGTGAAGCGTCCGTAAGATTCTCTCATATGTTCTGACCGGCGTATCGCGTGTTTGCGAATACGGCTTGCCAGGGGAAACCACGCAGAGATGCGATTGTTATCCGGGCGATTGTTCCCCCGGGTGCCAGTACACCATGGCCAGCATCGTGGTGCTGGCCTCTGATGCTGAATTGATCCTAATGTCTTTACGGCAGAAGAGATGAGCAGAAATTTAAAGAGTGTAGTTGTCACCACCAACTATGGTGGCAGCGAAATGACCGTAGGATCGATCGTAACGGATGAGCGGTCGAACGCCTGCACCGGAAGCGGTGCGCTGGACCAGACCCAGCATCACGATATAGCTCATGCACTCCATGCTCTTGATGAGCTCGCAGTCAAAGGAGGCCAGTGAGTCCGTCAGGTAGAGCGTGCCGGTCTCCCTGAAGGACTGGGGCTCCACGCCGAGGTGCTCGAATTTGTCCCCGTCTGCCTCGGTGAACCCCTGCCCCTCCAGGTCGCTCAGCTCACGAATAAATTCCAGCTGTTCGTGCGAGGCGATCGACAGCCCAAACCGCTGGCATTTCATTATTGCACCGCCGGTGTGGCTGGCATTGTGGATGCTGGTCAAAAGCACCAGCGGGTTGAGGCTGGCGTAAGCTGCTGTTCCAATCATTACATGACGCAGCCCCTTGTTGACCGCGGTTACCATAACCACGGGACAGGAGAGGTATTTTGCCAGAGCCAGAAAATCA
>CAYPBX010000483.1:0-2850 GCA_964409075.1 uncultured Candidatus Obscuribacterales bacterium | reverse complement strand
GTATACAAGGACCCGGTAGACTGATTCAGCTGTTCGAACGAGGCGAGTTTCTACGGCAAGAAGCTGAGCACAGGCGTTTGCTCCTGCGAGTCGCCCGGCAGGAGAGTTACCACAAACTTCCTTACGGCCGCTGGTTCGAGCTGGCTGTCTTTCGGGGCATAATTCGCCGTCAGATTGTCTAGGAGACAAATCATATGCAGGTTATGGGATATACTCGTCAACAACGCCCTGTCCACTGTACGGACACTGTGAGCACGATAACGACTGCCAATTCAGTGCGTCTGGGGTTGATGATCTAATCATGCACGCGCCGGAGGAGATACGTTGATGGCAGAGCTGCTGTCCGTTGTTATACCGCTCTACAACGAAGAGGAGAATATTGACTCGCTGGTTGGTCGCCTGGAGCACCTCTGCGCCCACATGCATGATATCGAGCTTGAGCTTATATTCGTTGATGATCATTCCACCGACCAAACCTTTGCCCTCGCCTCTAAAGCCTGCTCTTCCTGGAGCAATGCCCGCCTGCTCAGACTCGCCTTCAATTCCGGCAGCCATGCGGCAATCATGGCAGGTCTCCTGGAGTCGTCCGGCGATTGCGCCTTGTTTCTGTCCGGCGATCTCCAGGATCCGCCTGAGCTTATCGGTGAGATGATTGCCAGATGGCGCAACGGTTCCCGCATCGTATGGGCCGCCAGGGATAAACGCACATGCAGCCGCCCGCTTTTCTCTCGCCTATACTGGCAAATGGCCTCCCTCTTGGCTGATGTTGATCTGCCTGCCTCAGGAGTGGACCTCTTTCTTGTCGATCGCCTGGTGATTGCTTCACTGGCGCAGCAAGCCCACTCAAACGTGCCGATTTTCTTGCTCGTGGGCAGAAGCGGCTTCCGCTTCACTGTTGTCACCTACACCAGGGAAGATCGCCGCGCCGGCAGATCAGGCTGGACGCTGAAAAAGAAACTTGCCCTTGTCCTGCAGACCCTCATATTCTCCATACGTCCCGTGCGTTGCCTTGCCGTGTTGGGGGCGCTCCTTAGCCTGTCCGGCCTGGTTGTCTGCCTCCTGGTGTTGGTTGGCACTTTCTCGGGGCTTATCCCAGCGGAGTGGTGGCTTGTTGGCATCGCTGCCTTTGCCTTTCTCGTTGGCTTGCAGATGCTCATGACCTGGTTAGTTGGCGAATATGTCAATCTGGCCTTGAAGGAGACGAGGCGCACACCGCGATTTGTTGTGGAAGAAAGAGTCAGTGCGCAGGAGTTCGCACCGGAGAGCGTTCACTCAGAATCCGGCTCAAGCAGGCAGCAGCATGACCCCACGGGATTCGATAAAATCAGCCACTCGCCACCTTCTCTAAAAGAGCCTGCCTTACCGCCGAGATAACATAATCAACTTCGTCGTTGCTAAGCCCAGGAAAGATCGGCAAAAATAGCGAGCGCCTGGATACACTCTCGGTACTGGGCAAGCAGAGTCTTTTGTCATACACAGGCTCTTTATGAATGGGAGGAATTCCCCGCCGGCTGGCAATGCCTCTCTTATCCAGCTCTGCCATGATCACATCGCGCTTAAGCCCACGCCCGTCCTTGAGTCTGATCGGGTACGACTGGTAGTTCCAGCCCGTAACATAATCTGGCGGATCAATGACCTCTAGTTCGTCGATTTCCCTAAAGGCCCGATTGTAGACTGTCGCAATCGCTGCGCGCTGCCTGAGGAAGGTATCCATGAGATCCATCTGCTTGAGCCCGATAATAGCTTGAACATCGGTCATACGGTAGTTGTAGCCCACAATTTCGTAAGACTCATAGACGGTGCTGGCAATTCCATGTCGTGCAGAAGGTGAGATCGAAGCTCCGTGCTCCCTGAGGGTTCTGGCTTTCTCCGCAATTTTACTATCGTCGGTGAGAAGCATCCCGCCTTCACCGCAAGTGATGACTTTGCGCGGATGGAAGCTAAGCGCTCCAGTATTATCCGAGCTGCCGATCGGCCTTCCCTTATATGTGGATCCCAAAGCGCAGGCGGAATCCTCAATCAAGATCAAGCCGTGCTCGCCGGCGATGGCCTTGAAAGCGTCCAGATCGGCAGGGATGCCAACTTGATGGACAACAAGAATGGACTTGAGCCGATTGCCTGATTTCCGGTTCTTCAGATCGCCTGTATAATTCCCCTCGATCAGCGCTTCTACCGCCTTTGGACAGAGATTGAGCGAATGAGGATCTATGTCTGCAAACTGCGGCTCGGCTCCGGCGTGCTTAATGCAGTTGGCAGTGGCGATAAAACTATAAGAAGGACAGATAACGTCATCACCTGGCCCGATGCCGTGCGCGAGCATGGCAATGTGCATGGCCGTAGTGCAGGACGTCGTGGCAACTGCGAATTTAGCGCCACAAAAATGTGCTAATCTCTCTTCAAACTCGCGCACACGCGGCCCCTGCGAAATCCAGCCCGACCTAAGCGCATCGGAGATTAGCTCAATCTCTTCACCGCTGAAGCGAGGCCGGGCTATGGGGATGTGGTAGCGAACTCTTTCTTCCACTTTTCAATGTCCTGCTCTACAGAGCGCACCACGCGACCAGGGACGCCAACCACAAGCGAATAGGGCGGCACGACAGTTCCTTCCAGCACCACAGCACCAGCACCGATTATACTGTGGTGCCCAATCCGAGAACCCATAAGAATAATCGCATTTTCGCCGATAAAGACATAATCCTCAACAACCGTCGCCTGGCGATCTACCCTGTCGTAAATCATCTCGGTCACGCAGCGCTTCACAGTGTTGTGGGTGAGAATAGCAGCGCCGGTGCTTACATTCACCCCTTTGCCAATAGTAAGACCGCCTTGCCCGTCAATGAGGGTAAAGGG
>CAYPBX010000482.1:0-2850 GCA_964409075.1 uncultured Candidatus Obscuribacterales bacterium | reverse complement strand
ACACCTGCATTCCTAGCTGCTCTGATGTCTATCACCGCATCGCCTATGTAGATATAGTCACGTACTACGCCACCATCACCCCAGATGGTTATCGGCTTGCCCGAGGCAATGTTGCCGAGAAAGACGGCGACCGCGCCCTGCTTGGATTGTGGATTCTGATACTCACCATAAGGATTCGACAACCTGGCAATCACGTAATCAAGCCCCCACAGATGGTGAAAGAGCTTGAGGTATTTCTCGACAGCAAGCTTGGTTATGCCGTAAGAGCAGATTGGATCTGTCCGGTGCTCCTCTGTTATGGGAACCTCCTCAGGAATCCCATAAACAGTGCCTCCCGACGAGAGGAAGACTACCTTCTTCACGCCTTGCTGGCAACACTCCTTAAAGAGTTGCACCGTATCAAGCACATTGGAGCGAATGTCGTAAACGGGATCCTCGTTGGAGGTATGCGGCAGGGTCGTGTAGGCAAGATGGTAGAGGCAGTCTATCTGCTGCACCACCTCCACCACCTCACCATGATTGCCGAAGTCACCGAGAATATACTCCACGCCTGGACGCTCGGCAGTAAACCGGCCGGGGTAACGGTCAAAGACCCTTACGGAGTGACCGGTGTTCAGGAGCGCATCAACCAGATTCGTCCCGATAAAACCGTTGCCACCAATGACCAGTGTGCGCATAGATAAAGAGACCAAGCTCCAGGACCCGCTTATGATATCACTGTCCTGACAGCAAACAGGTGAGCAAAGCGACAAGCATAGAGATAACCTGGTGTCCGCCCGACCACGATCGTCGCGCCAATTGACCTTAGATGCCGGCCCCTTGTGCTCCTAGAGCTCTTCTTATCTGATAGGCAGAGATTCTCAGAAGAGCAAGGCACATAAGACCCAGATAAGCAAACGGATCCAAGAGCCACCAGCTACCACGGTGATGCTTCTGCCAGTAGCGGTAAAGACCTCTGTGCGAGGAGAGGATCATTTTTACCTTGACCTGTTTTATCGACTGCCCGTAATGGTGCACAACCTCGGCAGCCGGCGTAAACCATATCTGCCAGCCAGCTTGCTTGACCCGGAAACACCAGTCGACCTCTTCAAAGAGCATGAAGAATCCTTCATCGAAGGCGCCCACTTGGGAGAGAACAGGCCGGCGCACCATAAGACATGCTCCTTCCGGCTGATCCACCTCACGCTCGCTGTCATGACCCCACTCGAGCATCTTGTAACGCCCGAAGGCAGGAATCTGAGGGAAGAGGCGCGAGAGCCCGACAAGCTCATAGACCAGGCTGCCGAACGACGGGAATCTTCTGCAGGAGCGCTGCACCGATAGGTCGCTGTTCAAAAGCCTGGGAGCAACAACAGCGGCGCCAGGACGAGCCTCCAAGAAATTCATTAACACCTGAATTGCCCCGGGCCTGACCTGGGTATCTGGATTCAAAAACAGGATGTACCTGCCGCGACATCCAGCCAGCGCCTGGTTGTTCGCTCTGGCAAAGCCGATATTGGTCTCATTGGTGATCAGCTTTACCCAGCGAAAATCCTTAGCTACAAGCTCGGCCGAGCCATCGGTAGAATTGTTATCAACAACGAATACCTCGCAGCCCAGCCCGGCAAGCTCGCAAGCAAGCGTCTCCAGACAACCTCTGAGAAGGTCACGAGTATTCCAGCTTACAATTACAACTGAAAGGTCTATCATTTTGTAATCGCTCCGCTTGCTCCTGCGTCGCTCGCTCCGCTCCTGGCACGCTACGCTACAGACTCGTAGGCCCAAGTCCTCCGCTGCGCTTCCAATGGCATGGATTTCATCATAATCGCTCCGCTTGCTCCTGCCCCGCTCCACTCCCTGGGATTACTTCCATCGAGATGACAACCCGGATTCCCCGATCCACCCGATCGAGCCCGACTCAGCTAGATACTAAAGCAACACCGGGCAGCCAGAAACCTGAGAATAAGATCAGGATGCGCTGCCAGCGGCGACCAACCTCCTGACGTCAGTGTCAGCGTTATCATTAGCTGCACTAACAATCATGACATCGGTTGCCGGTAGACTAATTAATCTCGGCTCCCGGCAAAGGAACCTTGAAATGAAGGGCGCTGTCACTGTTAAAACCCACCCTGAGCGCTGCCGGCTTGTCGGCACGAGCGCAGCTGCCAAGCGGGCCGCTGACATAGTGCTATCGGCTACCGCTCTGGTTCTCCTGGCACCGTTTCTCCTTCTGATCGCCTTAGCCATAAGACTTGACTCACCTGGAGCAGTGCTCTTCCGGCAGCAGCGCGTGGGCCGCTTCGGCCGCCACTTCCAGATTCTCAAATTCCGGACCAT
Organism: uncultured Candidatus Obscuribacterales bacterium; assembly: GCA_964409075.1. Lineage (GTDB taxonomy): Bacteria > Cyanobacteriota > Vampirovibrionia > Obscuribacterales > Obscuribacteraceae > CAYPBX01. Next base: position 534 of record CAYPBX010000482.1, on the reverse strand, counting down.
GTTGGCGGGAACACCAGATCTGCCCACCGATCAGATGCTCAGGTTACCCAGCTCGATAACCCCGGTCGGCCGGTTCCTGAGGGCGACGAGCCTGGATGAGCTGCCGCAGCTTATCAACATATTGCGGGGCGAGATGAGCCTGGTCGGTCCGCGCCCGGCTCTCTATAATCAGCTGGAGCTCACGGCGTGTCGAGACGACTTAGGCGTTCTTCTCTTTCCGCCAGGCATTACCGGCTGGGCGCAGATCAATGGGCGCGATGAACTGCCGGACAAAACCAAGGTCGAGCTTGACGCCTGGTACTGTGATCACTGGAGCCCATCACTTGACTGTAAAATTATTCTCTGGACCGTGTTGGCGGTAGCAAATCGGCGCGGCGCATTTTAGAGCATAAATTTTGGTGGCGTAGCGTGCCAGGAGCGGAGCGATTATGAAAGGACTCATATTGAGTGGCGGCAAAGGGACGCGCATGCGCCCCATTACACACCTGTCTCTTATACACATCTCCGAGCCCACGAGACTAGGCATGATATCGT
>CAYPBX010000481.1:0-2854 GCA_964409075.1 uncultured Candidatus Obscuribacterales bacterium | reverse complement strand
AGCTCGGACCGGTTGAGCACAGCTGAGATCATGGAAGCTGTAGATGTCTTTCCTTTCGAGCCGGTCACATGGACGGTTGCCCTGCCTGTTTGCGGATTCCCGAGCATTGAGAGCAGAAGGCGCATGGTAGCTAGGCTCATGGTCAGCCCGGAGGAAGGAGCAGTACCGGTCTCCATATCCGGAAACCGGCGCAGATACTTGAGAGCCTCTTCGTAACGCATAGTTTAGGAGTCAGATACCAGGAGATGTCTCTTTTGCTTGAAACGGTACTGTGTTTCCAGATTGGACCGCTTACGGTCCTTGGCTATACCCAGGAGAGTCGGTGGTGGTTGGCCGGGTATTCAACTATACTTTACTGGCGGTAGCCTAGCGGTATCGACAAGAAGGTCCTGCCAGACAGCCGGGCAAAGCAAAGGAGAGGAGATGGAAGATCCTGCTCAAAATGATAGATCTGAGGAGCCCGGGCAACAGCCGGCTGCACAGCCGCCTGAGATAAAGCTGGCGGACAAGCTCCCGCCAGAGGCCAGAAGTTTTCTTGCCTTCTACTGGAATCAGTCCAAGTTTATCGTTCTGAGTCCGCGAGTCTTTTTCAGCTCCATGCCAGTTGCAGGCGGATATAAAGATCCGATGCTCTTTCTCGCGGTCAGTGCTGGTGTAAATGCTCTCTTTGTCGGTCTGATGAAGTTCAACCCGCTGGTCTCTTTGGGCATGCTGGCAGCATCTTTCATAGGCGTTTGGTTGTCAGGAGTAATCGCTTGCTTTCTAAGCAAATCTATGGGGGGTCAAGGTGCTTTGGAAGGCACGGTGAGGGTCTATTCCTATAGCGCCGTCAACCTGCTCTATTCCTGGGTGCCAATGATTGGCTTTCTCGGGCTTGTCTATACTATTGTGCTCAACTGCCTGGGCCTGAGCCAGGTCCACCAGATTGGCGTTGTGAAAGCGGTAGCGGTCGTATTGATCACCACGATCGGAGTGGGTCTTGTCATCGGGCTTCTGGCCTGCAGCCTGGCTGTTAGATCCTTCATGCCGTTTTAGGCGATCTATTGACAGTTGCTGCGAGCGCATCGTCGTCGCACTTTCCGCTCCCTAAGCGTGGCTTCAAGGCGTGGTATGGGGAGTCGCTGTAGTGGCATGGTGTACTTAACTGTGGAGCTTGCTTTCGAGTGTGGTGCTATGTCATTGGGAATGTTTAATGTAGAGCCTGGATGCCCTGTCCCTGGCTGCCAGTTTCCAGCCCGGCTCCTGGCTGAGCGCAGAGGATAGATGGCTTGCCGGCGGTATGAGGACCCAGTCGATCTTGTGTTCACGCAATATGTCTCGCCAGCCAGGAGCGACGTGCGTCAAGCGGGTGTAATCTCCGAAAAATGCTTCCCCATAAAAGTCGGCTCGGTCATCTATGAATACCCTGGTCCCCAGTTTGTAGCTGATGTAACCGCCCCAGTTGTCGAAATTGAAGCCCCGTAATCTCTCGAGACCGTTCTCCCTGATATACTCTAGAGTTTTCGTCGGTTTGTTCTCAGAGCTGAAATCGCAGTTTAAGAGCTTCCTGCCCATGAAGTCACCGCCTGAAGTGGCAATAAAAATGAGTAACAATGCACAAGATATTGACAGAAAGTGCTTTTTGCTCTGTCGTTCTTGCTGGGAGAACTCGCTTATTGCGCGCCCGATGGCAGCCTGACGTCCCTGCGGACGGACCTTTACAAGAGGACGGGTCGACCCGAATAGATAACCCAGGACCGGTGTCACCGCTATGGCAAATAGAGGTATATTCCGGACGGAGGTGAGAGAAAGGTGGGCGAAGACAAGCGACAGGCAGAGCTGATGAAGCGATAAGCGCCGCCGGCTTAAGATCAAGCCGACTACGGCAGCAGCAAAGAGAATTTCAAGACAAGTGGGAGAGAGTGCCCCGTGAAACACCGGTGACATGAACTCATCCGTGGCGGCCAGAACAGCGCTGCCCTGCAGATAGCGCAAGATGTATTCGAAGAGCCTGAAGCCGTATGGATTAACCAGAGCGGCGAGCGAGCATGCAAGTAGAGTGACGAGAAGCTCGCGGGCGTGCCTGTGAAACTGCCGGCCGGTCTTGCCCCTATTGCCGTTCAGGAGAGCCTGGAGCGCAGTGACGGCTAGATAGAGTCCAACAAGGGCAATGCCGATGAAGAAAGCCGGGTGACTGTTTACCCAGATGAGCATGAAAGGGGAGAGACTAATGCAGAGCCTGATCCATGAGATCCTATCCCTGCGGTAATCTTCCAGGCAGAAGGTGTAAATGAGCACCCCCACCCAGGTGACGAGATGCGGGCGGGCCAGCCAGTGGACAGAAGAGGCGAGCGCTGCTGTGAGAACAAGCGGTACGGCCAGCGAGATCGGGCAGCCGTCCCGGCGGCAACGGTCATAAAGGGCAAGAAAGAGGCTGCAAATGACAAGCGTGCATGCTACAGCCAGGAGGTTCATTCCGCCTGCTTTTACCAGCCAGGCTGCAGACAGATCGAAGAGCCACTCGTAAGCAACCCAGGGTCGATCAGGAAAGGTGTACGAAAAGAGATCCGTTGTGGGAATCTGCTGGTGCTTGAGGATGTATTCGCCGGTCGCCAGGTGCCATCCGGTGGAGCCATCACCGAAGAGCAAGGCTGGCATGACAAACAGCGGCAGCTGCAGCAGGAGGATGAAGAGAATGTCGCCAACATCCGGAAGCAGATGTGCCTTGCCGGCGATTCTGTCGCTGGCGCGACTGGTCTTGGATTGTGAGTTCCCTCCCATGCTCTGCGTCTCGCTCTTGCCAGCATCGAGCGCTGGTTTAACCTGGCGGCTTGCCGGAGTGTGCTTGCTTGAGAAATCGCTGCCGATCGGAGAC
>CAYPBX010000480.1:0-2862 GCA_964409075.1 uncultured Candidatus Obscuribacterales bacterium | reverse complement strand
GTTAGGCACGGTCAAGGCTGCAGCATCTGGCAAGGACAAATCAGATTCTGGATCTGGTACCGCCGCTTCTCCTGATACACAGACGAAGGGCAGCGCCGCCGGCAAAGCCCCTGGAAGAACCGGCGCTGGCACGAAACAGCTCGGCAGACAAGAATCTTCCACCACCGAACAGGGTAGCAGCGATGACTCGTCGCGGTCACAATATGAGGTGTCTTTTCCATTTGATCCTTCAGGAGAAACAGCCGGCAGCGCAGAGAGGTCTGTGAGACTAGCCGAACCATATGGTGGGAGCGACATGGGCTCTTACGCCCCTGGCCATACAGCTAAGACCGGCAGTGTCTCCGTCTCGACTCCAGGCTCGGCACCAATTGACGGACCTGTCCTGGCTGCCGGTGGTGGCCAAGGCGGCGAAACCGGAGGTGGTGCCTCGTTCGGCGGTGGCGGCGGCAGTCCTGGCGGCGGTGGAGGCGGGCGTGAGGGTGCTGCTGCAGCTGCCGGTGGTCCACCGGCAGTGAACGTCCCGATTGCCAGAAGGGGTGGCACCGATCGAGGTCAACCGGCTTCCTCGGCCGGAGCAGGAGCACAGCCAGTAAATGCTCCCATAGCCCGACGAGGCGGCCCAGGTCGTAGTGAGAGAGGTCCCTCTGCCGAAGGAGGATCAATGTCCGTTTCCGATCTGGCACCACTCATCCGAATTCAGGCACAACGATCCAATGTGGTTCAGTTTACTGCTGCCAATCAGGTTTTCTCGGGACCCACAGGCGGCAATGCGCTTGTCATCGGCTCGCGCGGAACAACAATGACCACCGATAGAAACACGGTAGTACTGCATACAGGTCATCTGATAACCGATAGCGGTTCTCGTCCCATTACAATTCATACACCTGCAGGAGCCGTGACGCTGAACTCAGATTCAGCGGCGGTAATTGACGTCAAGCCGGGGCGGCCCGTGCGTATAGTGGCAATGGGTGGGGAAGGCGAAGGTACCGTCAGGTTCAAAGCAAAGGATGGTACCGTTCTCCCTCTGGCTCCAGGTGAGGAGCTGATCGTCCACCAGGCAGATCGGCAATTGATGGATGAGGATCTGATACCAATAGATGGCATCGAGCGAACAATCATCTCCGGCGGCATAGAGCTGAAGGACCAGCGCGCCGTCAAGCAAAAGATGGAGCTCGATCAGTTTGTAGACAGGGAGCTTATGATTGCAGGCAGGATGGTGCGCCTGGGCACCAGCAGACGAAGCAGAAACAGGCTCGTCAGGAATGTCGCCCGGGCGATAAGACAAACGAATCCTGATGCAAAAATCCTCAACGCCTTCCAGACCGAAAGAGGGCTACCGTTCACAGGGGAAAGAACAGCTTTACCGGCCAGGCTTCTGGCCTCGCACAACACCCTCTACTCGCAGCCAGAGGAAGGGCTTGTTAATCTGGAGCAAGGGCAGCTTTTCCTCAACACGGGCCGCGACACCAGAATCAGCACCGGCCTGGCAGACGTGTACGCCGATGAGGGGGCGCTCGTATCTGTCGAGCACGAACCCGGTCGCCTGCGGGTGCGGGCATGCAATGGACCAAAGAAAGTGCAGGTGGTGGCAGGAAAGACAAGTATTCCCCTGGAAGCCGGACAGGAGCTGCTACTCACCGATCACCGGCCATCCAGGCAAGAAGCGCTGCCGGCAGATGGCATCGGCCGCAGACAGCTCACTGCTTATGCCCTGGATGACGAGAAGACCGCAGTAATCGGAGAGTTCTCGATTCTGTCGATGCTCAACAGCGCCGAGCATCTCGCTCCGTTGAGGCAACCACAACTTGCTCATGAAGTGAGAACACATAAGGATCTTCTCAAAACTGCAGCCGTGCTGCTCCAGGTTCTGAAATCCCGGGGCACCTACTACAGCGCGCCACATAAGACATCACAAAGGCCTGACTGGCCGTTCAAGCATTTCAATGATTATCAACAGCACCTGATAACGATGCGTTAGAAAGCAGCGTGAGCCAGATGTAAGAGCCCGGTCACTGCAGAAGTGCCAGAAAATTGCAGTCGCCGGGTGGGGCAACCTCAACTCGACCGCCCCGCGATGGATTCCGGATTCAACACTAATGCAACAATTGGCGCCTAAGATATACATGCGTTTCAGAAATGCACCCCCCTGAAACGCGCATGGAGAAAAGGGCAGGACAAATTTGGCGACACCTACTCGATAAGCCCGATTCAGGCCAATACCTCGCCTGATAGAGGGACCCGACACGACCCGGCTGTCCGGCTCACTGCCCGAGCCATAGCAGCCGGGTTGTTTCTCTGGTCGGTAAGGATTCGGTTAGTTTTGCCGACTATCGTAGAGAGGACAGCAACGCCGAGGCTCTCCCCTCACTGTGTTCCTCCCAACTGGGCGTTGCTGTCGTTAATCTCTCGGGCTGCAACATATTTGCAAACTGTCCCCTCTAGGCTAAGGATAGACAGCAACGCCAGGGCGAACTCCCCTCCCACGTGTTCCTTCCGACCTGTCGTTGCTGTCGTGTTTACCCGTCTGCCCACTTGCAGCCAGGAGAGGAAAATGCCCGGCGGAGCCCAGCGCTGGTCAGGTGCCGCCGGGGCCGGCTCTTAGAGCGCCGTCCGGATCTCTTGAGGCTGAGGAGTCTCAAATTTGTATCCCAGCCCGTGCACGGTCGAAATGGTTGAATCCCTGCCTTCAAAACCGAGCTTGGCGCGCAGCCGTGTAATATAAGAACGGACAGTCTCGGGCGAAACATCCGACTCTGAGGACCAGACCCTCTCAAGAAGCCTGTCGGCGCTGAAGACCTGCCCCGGGTGTCTCATAAAGAACTCCAGAAGGGTTATCTCCTTTGGAAGCAGCTTAACCTCCCT
>CAYPBX010000479.1:0-2863 GCA_964409075.1 uncultured Candidatus Obscuribacterales bacterium | reverse complement strand
CTTGCCCCCGTCGCTTACCATTATGTTGCTGGGTTTGATATCACGGTGCACAATACCGGCAGCATGCGCAGCAGCCAGAGCTTCTGCTATGGCAATCGCAAACCCCGCTGCTTGCCTCCAGCCAACCGGACCCTCTTTTATGATCTCCGCCAGGTTAGGTCCGTCGACAAACTCCATCACTAGATAAGGAAGGCCTTCGGGAAGGAGCCCGAAATCGTATATCCTGACGATATTCGGATGCGAGAGGTTGGCTACAGCAGCCGCCTCCTTCTCAAAGCGCTTCAAGCGCTCGGTGTTGCCCGCCAGATGGGATTGGAGGATCTTCAAGGCTAACTGCCCGCCCGATAGAAGATCAGCAGCAAGGTAGACCCTGCTCCAGCCTCCATGCTGGATTAGCTCCTCTATCCGATACCGTGAGGCAACCGTTGTACCCAGCATCGGATCCTGGCGATCAAAGACTAGAAGTGACTGATCCTGCTGACAGCGCGAGCGTGGATCGGAGGCCGAATACTGCTTATTACATGTAAGGCATCGTTTCATGATCCAGAGAATAGCTACCCTTACTGTAATCATACTGGACAGTCCCCGGGCAGAGGCTGCCCGGATGGCATCGCCTGGCTACAAGGCAGCAGGGCAAAATTTAGCATCGCATGTCATACAAACGGTTGCTATCTAAAGAGAAGATCTCAAGATATTCGCAAGCCAATATCAGGGTTGAAGAATCAGGTTCAACCTTGGAAGATTAAGGTCCGGTAGAAGAACCGCTAGGGATGGCAAGTAGGGGGACAGCTGTACACCAGGCGGTACTCCCCTAACAATAGTAAAGATGGCCACCAAACAGATAAGACCATACGGCACCTGGATATCGCCGGTCACCTCCGAGGCAATCGTGTCGGAGACAGTCGACATGGCCGATATCCGCCTGGATGGCTACGATGTCTACTGGACCGAGACGAGACCAAAAGAAGGCGGGCGGATTACCGTCATGTGGCGAAGTTTCAACGGGCAGTTGGCGGAGATGGTGCCAGAACCTTACAATGTGCGCTCCCGCGTGCACGAGTACGGCGGCGGAGCCTACACGGTTTACAACGGTACAGTCATATTCGCCAACTTCTCCGACCAGCGCCTCTACAAGATCGAGCCAGGAGCCGACCCTGAGCCCATTACCCCGGAAGGCGACGTACGGTATGCTGATTTCACTATCGATCGCTCCAGATCTCGCCTTATCTGTGTTGCTGAAGATCACAGCGGTAGCGGCAGCGAGCCTACCAATTCTCTGGTGGCTATTCCCCTGTCCGGAGACGGTGCCATAACCAGGCTGGCCTCAGGAGGCGATTTCTACGCAAACCCGAGGGTGAACCCAGAAGACTCGCTTATCACCTGGCTTGCCTGGGATCACCCCAATATGCCCTGGGATGAGACCGGGCTCTGGGTAGCCGAACTTAAGGGTGACGGCTCAATCGGGCTTCCTGTGATGGTCACCGGTGGCGATGGTGAGTCGATCTTCCAGCCCCACTGGTCACCCACGGGAATACTCCATTTCGTTTCGGACCGAACTGGCTGGTGGAACCTCTACGCCTGCCTGCCGGAGGGAATCACACAACTGTTTGAGATCAAAGGCGACATCGCCTGCGCCCAGTGGAAGCTCGGTGCATCCACCTATGGATTCGAGTCCAGCGAGAACATTGTCCTTACGTACACGCAAAGAGGACTCTGGTATCTGTCGCTAGCCGATGCTAAATCAGGCGACCTGAGGAGCCTGGTCACCAGGTACACGAATATTAGCTCTATCCAGGCCGCACCAGGGATGGCCGTCTTCATAGGCTCATCTCCTGCTCGCGCACCGGCTCTGGTGCAGCTCGACCTGACAGTTATCCAGGAGCAGGAGTTGCGACAAAGCAGCTCTGTGGAGATTGACAGCACCTGTATCTCAGCCCCGGAGCATATCCAATTCCCGAGTAGCGGCGGGCGGACGGCATACGCTTTTTATTATCCGCCTGCCAACGGAGATTTTGAGCCGCCGCCAGGAGAGCTGCCACCACTTATAGTTCACTGCCACGGCGGTCCGACAGGGGCAGCATCAAGCAGTCTTGATCTGGAAAAGCAGTTCTGGACCAGCCGGGGCTTGGCGATTCTCGATGTAAATTATGGCGGCTCCACCGGTTTCGGACGGGACTATCGCTACTTGCTGCACGGGAAATGGGGCATCGTCGATGTGGAGGACTGTATAGCCGGAGCACACTATCTGGTCCAAAGAGGCCTCGTCGACGAAAAAAGAATGGCAATATCAGGCGGCAGCGCCGGAGGCTATACGGTGCTTTGTGCGCTCACCTTTCACAACACCTTCGCCGCTGGCGCAAGCTATTACGGCGTGAGCGATCTGGAAGCCTTAGCCCGGGAGACTCACAAATTCGAGTCCAGATATCTCTACACCCTGGTAGGGGCCTATCCTGCCGAGGCTGAAACCTACAGAATGCGCTCACCGATTAATTTCGTGGAGAAGCTCTCCTGCCCGGTCATCTTCTTGCAGGGCCTCGAGGACAAGGTAGTGCCACCAGCCCAGGCAGAGCGAATGGTAGCGGCTCTCAGAGAAAAGGGCATACCGGTGGCCTATCTCCCCTTTGCTGGCGAGGAGCATGGATTCAGACGCTCGGAAAACATCAAACGCGCTCTGGATGCTGAGCTTTATTTCTACTCGCGCATCTTCGGCTTTACGCCCGCGGACAAACTCGAGCCGGTTGCGATAGAGAATCTATAGCAGCCGTGAGCCCGCTGGTGAAGGAGGTATCTAAATTCCCGCAAGACGTTCTAAGGAGCCGCGCAGAAATTAATCCCGATTTTCAGCGCGGAAGGAGTGTGTAGT